>JAZQIN010000122.1:0-2359 GCA_045541155.1 Faecousia sp. | reverse complement strand
ACCGGGGTGGGGAGCGCATTATGTATCCGAATCAGTAAGTATGGAGCAATGCAGAGTATAGTAGTCATTGTATGCAGAAGTATCATGTGTAAATGTTACATTTAGAATATCTCCCGTATCCAAATCCCATTCAAGAATAATTAATCCTGTTTTGAGCAAGATCATAAATTATTCTTTCGGAGGACCGATGTACACATGTGTTACGATAAACTCATATTCATGGTGCATCTGATAGCCGATGATAGCGACAGAACCATCCGGCAAATCGTATTCGTGGATTGGTAAACCGCTGCCCACATCTCTGTCAGGTTGTCCAAGTGCTTCAAGCACTTGCCCTATGCCCATGCCCACTTTAACATCCTCCGCCGAAGCGATATGAGGATTCGATTGAGAGATTGGCTCCTCAATTTTCATCTTCGAATCGCAAGATGAAAAGAGTATTACCATTGCCAACAATAAACTGTATACTAATTTTTTCATGGTTTCTCCCTCTCAAATTGCTATTCAGATGGGGCTGGTGGGATTAGTGCTAATATAGATTTCTGAGACAATATGCGTTCCATCTTGATTCATTTCGTATGAAATAACAATATTACTTCCATCGACTGTGGCGTATTGATGTATGACCTTTCCGCATCCAATGTCCATACCAGCCCCACCGAGCTTGTCGATGACGTCAGTAAGGCTCATTCCCACCTCAATGCTTTCAATCTGCATCATGGAAATTTGTGGGACAGGGTTAGCAGAAGTGCACGTTGTATCAATGTTAAATTCAGAGGTGTTGATGTTTGTGTAAAAATTGTTCCACGGAGAAACAGCAAAATAACCAACGAAAATGGTATAGTTTTCTCGGTCAGCAAGTTCGGGGTCGGAAATAAGATGTCCTTCATCTGATTCGTCAACCTGCTTAACCAAAGTCGTTCCTCTTTTGTGTGACCAAAGGCCATTCTTATCCTGACGATACCAGTGGTAATCTTCTGGGTAACTGCTCGAAGGGGGCCTAATAGCAAGTGCAACTTTATATGTTCCATCCGGGCATTCTTCATTGCGTCCAATTGGTTCAAAAATCAAACTGGTCCCGAAAATTTTGTTATACATTGCGAAATCCATCATGACTGCGGCAACAAGACGGTTAGGTTCTTCGCTGAAACCAAGCGTGCTAATATACGGATTTGATGCACTTCTATTGTAATTGTAGAATTCGCCTGGTTGTTGTCGTGGATCGTCATCATTATAGTTACACCCAAAACGAGTGTTTACAGGATCAATTTGATTATTGAGAATATATGCATAACAGTTAGTCATTTGATAAACGCCTGTACTATTCCAGAACGCTTCATCGTAGCTAAGGGGCGATCCTGAAACAGGAACGCCATCAACAATAATAATGTAAGATGTGCTTCCGGAAATGCCGATATGACTAGCGGTAATTTTTGCCGCACCTTTTCCAACAGCAGTTACCGCTCCAGTAGTTGAATTGACGACAATCACCGATTCATCACTTGATGTCCAACTGACACCTTGATTATTTGAGGTCTTTGAGGCGACCGAAGCCGTGAGGTTCATAGAGCTCAAGCTCGAGGTATTATTAAGATTCATATTTCGAACCGCATTGGTGGCTGGTAGGCCGTTGGAGGTGTTGATTAGCAGGACCTGATCCGCTACAGTGGTGTTCCGGCTCATGGTCCAGTTGTATGGGGAGTCGGGGTCGCTTGCAACAACCACATTTGTTCCGGCGTAGGTGGTACCGTTCAGGGGGCGCATCTCTACAGAACCATTTGCTATGTATTGGAATAAATATCCGTTAGAATCGGAGGTAATCGCCCAGAGCCTGTTTGTCGGCACGCCCACTCCGGGGGCAGTACTTAGATACCCCATATTCACCGCATCGTCATTGTTGACGCAGAGAGCTAAATCCGGACGATAAAGGGAACGGATGGAATAGTAGTGCTGCTCGATGTGCTCGACCTTCCACAGCTGGCGGAAATACGCTGGGCCGCTACCTTTATCAGCTTGCAACGTCAAGGTGCTGCCCGTGAGCATACCTCCATCGACGCTGAGTAGCAGGGAACTGTACTCAATAGCATACACACCATCGGCGACCGTGACAAAAACGTTATAGGATTTTTTAATCGAACCACTGACAGATGCGGTCACCCGTACCTGTCCTGCCTTGATGCCGGTCACTTTACCGGAGGAATTTACAGTGGCAACGGATGTATTGCTGGATGTCCATGTAATCGTTCCGGTTACATCCGGCGGTGTGAGGGTACGAGTGGCACGCTCTGCGACTTCGACCTCTTCAGCGGAAGTATAATAGGCAATGGTTATAGAGGGGCGTTTGGCGGAATCGGAGTAG
>JAZQIN010000121.1:0-27939 GCA_045541155.1 Faecousia sp. | reverse complement strand
CCTCTCGCACAGCCTCTACCACCATTTGCTTGAATTCAGGTGTGTATCGTTTATTGGGTACTCCTTTAGGCATAGAAAAACACCCCATTTCTTAGTACAAGTATTATATCATACTTGTCTAACAAATGGGGTGCAGTTCAGGCCTTGGGACGGGAGTTTTTTGCATCAATACCTGTGCCGTCGCCCTGTCTGACGGAGAATCCAATCGTTCAGCCGCCCAGGATGTACGTAGATTCTACTGTTAATCCGAAAGGCCGGGAATCCGGAGGAATTAACGAGCCTATAAGCGCTTGGTCTGCTCATATCGAAAATCTCCTGAATGGCCCTAATCGTTAGCATTGGATCGCCGGACTGGTATTGCGTGTAAGACGTACGCATTGATTTCACCTCCCATAATAATCTGAGGATTCGCAAAACACGCTCCTCTATATTATTATGATTTTTGAGCATACATCACAACAGAAAAGCCGCCGATACGTAATGCACCGGCGACGTGTTCCATCATTTTATATACCCCATCTTCTTCAGGTACGGCAGATAGCGTTGGAGCTGAACATCAATCATGGCATCGGAGTTTACGAAGTCAATAAATTCTGCTTCGCTGATCCATTTGTATGATACGGTTTCACCTTCCTGGAGTGTAATTGAATTCTTGTCACACTCGGTGACGCAGAGGAAGGTTTCATAAATCGTATTGTGAGATACGAAGCGTCCAATGTTTGTGAGATGGCCAGACCGGATGCCGGTTTCTTCCCTCAGTTCCCGTCTGGCGCAGAAATATGCATCTTCGCCTTTCAGTGCAGAGCCGCCTGCGGTGGCTTCAAAATATCCGCCGTAGTTGGGCTTGTGGGGATTTCTCTGCATCAGCAGATAATCACCATCGGTATGCCGCACCAAAATCTCGCTGACCAAGTGTCGCAGTCCCTCTGGGATTGGTTCACCCCGAACGAGGTTGCAACCGGCAAGAGTGCCGTCCGGTAAATATGCGTCCCAGATTTCCATTACATCTCTCCTCATAACCATTGAATAAACGCCGTCTTATCCGTGCTGTTATACCCGGCATTTCGGTAGAATACCAAGGTTTCCGGGAATTTGGAACCGGTCAGGAGCATCATTTTATAGCAGTTCTCTTTCTGCGCCAGTTCCCTTGCGTAGTTCAGGCAGGCGGTTGCGTAGCCCTTGCCACGAAAATCTGCATGAGTGACTACATTCTCCACAAAGGCGTAGGGACGCACACCACGGGTCAGATTTGGTATGATGACACACACGCAGGAGGATACGATTTTTCCATCCACCTCGCAAACGATCAAATGGTGGTTCTCGTCTGTCATAATCTGCTCCCACGCACAATGCAGATGCTCGGTCTGCTCCGGCACCGCGGTTTCGTGCAGGTGCAGGTAAAGTTCCAAAATTTGTGGCAGGTCCTGAAATCGTGCTTCTCTAATCATGCTTCCCCCTCCAAATACACCGTCAAAATATGCCGGGTGGGCCAGAATTCATACAGGTGCAGACAGGTGACCTTGCCCCAAAAGGAAGAGAACTCCTTGACCACCAAGGGCAGAGCCTGCTGAATGTTCTCAGGCTCGTCAATAAGCATAGTGGTATTGGGTGTCCAGTCGAAGCTAGGGCCGAACTTTTCTTTCAGCGCAATCAAATCCGAATCCTTGTCAGGTGCGATGAACAGCACCTTACCGCCGGTGAAAATACCGATGTGGCTGAAGCAGACATCAAAAGACGCTGTTTCAGCGGCAATTTTTCGAACCATCTGCACCACTTCCGCTTCCTGATCTGTAGAATAGGTTTGCAGAGTAACGTACTGAGGAATGTTTTTGGTATGCTGCTCGGTCAAGCCCACAGCATAGAGCTTCTTTTGGATACCGGCGAGGCGGTTTTCCGTATCGTCATCATAGCCTGCCATGAGACATAAAAATTAATTTTCCATAGTTCTCAGTCCCTTTGAATGTGATATTCGCTCGAAAAACGCTCTGGGGTTGTAATTCCCAACTCCGTGACCGCCCTGTAAACATCAATACTGCGATAAGCCTCGAATGAATACAGTCCACGACGGATAAGTTCTTCCTTGATGGCAACAATCTGTCGCTTTTGCTCCGGGGTTGTCTGCCGTACGATGGAATCGCAGTAATCCGTAGCCGCTTCAATCTTTGCTTTATCGAAAAACCAGATGTCTACATTCCAAAGCTGGCCAGTAATCATGGTCTCAAAGCCGTGGAACCAAACAATCTTGCCGTCCGGGGCGATTTCCTCCTTGGCTTCATACCAAACCGGCTGGAATTTTTCCAAAATAAAGGATGTCAGTCGATGCAGCTTCTCCAAGGACATGCCGTCATTTTCCACATCTAAGTCCAAATCATTCCATGCCATCATATCCATTCGGTAGCTACCAACGGGGTGTACATTGCCATATTTCATTAGCTCTGCCAGCAATCCACAATCGTGCAGAAGATAGTCTGCGGTTTCTTTTTTGGTAAGATTTCTAACATACCGCACTTCCAATGTGCCGTCAAATTCGCTGACACGCTCGCTGCCGTCCCAGCGGAAACCATGCTTTTCGTAGAACCGGCGGGCGCGGGTATTTTCCTTGAATGTCCAGAGATACACCGGACGGTCACCGATCTGCTTTAAGGCTTCCGTCAGCATGGCACGGCCCAGACCTGTTCCCCAGCTTTCAGGCAGAGAGTGGATTGCCACAATTTCTGCGCCTTCCTCAGTTTTCTGCCAACATAGGAAGCCCTGGTCACCACCCATCAGAAAGTGCATCTTTCCTTCCTGATAAATGTGTTCCAGCATAGCTCGGCAATTCTCCGGATTGGTGCAAGCATCCATGGTTTCCGGGCACACAAAATTCGTAAATGCTATGCGAAAGGATGCAACCATGATTTCAGCCGCAAGGGCCATGTCTTCAAATATTGCGTTTCGGACAGTCATCGCTGCACCTCCCCAGTCAAACAGTTCTACAAATTGTAATTACCTTTTACAAAAGGTAAGACCTCCTCATCTCACACAAATCCAAGTTTATCTTACAGAATTATAGCACAGACCGATTGATTGTCAATCAATCGTGCAAAAGAGCCGGGACTACTCCCGGCTCTTTCTGATGCGTTATCGCTGATAATAGCTTCTCGTGATACCCTCACGGGTGAAGCCTGTTTTCTCATAGTAGTGCTGCGCCACAATGTTCGAGTTAGCTGTATCCGTGTCCAATCTGGTGATCCCCTTTTGATAAAGCCACTGTTTCAGCGCGTGCATACACTTGGTTCCAATTCCTCTGCCTGTGAGATCCCCATTCACATAAATCCAACGAAGGTAGGCGATTTGCTCATTCACAAAGTGAACCTCGCAGCCGCCAATCTGGTTATCCGAAAGCTTAAAATCGAAATACTGCTGATTACCCTTCGTCGGATCATAGGGCACAACTTCAATCTCAGATGCTTCCTTTCCATTTAGGGTAGAAGAATAGTAAATGTTCTCGTGCTCCGTTTCAAAGCCGCACTTCTTCAGCAATTTTTCTATATGCCGGTGCTGCTCAAACAGTTTGCCATGACGGGCAAAGCAGCTCATTCCGAAATAGTGGAAGAACGCATACACCCGGTCCGTCTTTCCGAAGGTATCCAGTGCCGCTCTCAACAGGCATTCGCCTGCATCCGGGCGGTTAGAATCAAAGTACAGATTACGAATAATGTGATAGCTTACATCCGCAGAGATGTCCCCCTGCTGATCAAATCCAAAGGCAGAGTTACCGTACTGAATGTAGCCGATAAGTTCGTCCTCATCGTACGCAGCCTTAACAATTAACTCTTTGAACAACGGCCTTCCTTCGCCATCTACATCCTTTAGAAAAGATTCTTTCCATACCGCAAAGGGCTGCGCAAAGCAATACGGGGAATGGAAACGCATCTGGTAATCATATATCTGCTCGATATTCTCAACATCAATAATTTTCAATATAACTTTTCCCTTTCGTCATTGAATCAAATGCTAAATATCCCTATCAACTTTCCTTTGTTTTGGAAGCTACACATGGATTATATCACACAAACAAGAAAAGCGGTTTCCATTTTTGCTATATTGGAGATACGTCTGTGAAAATTGCAACCAAGCAATGTCCGCAGGCGCAAAAGTCAACTAGTTTTCTCTCCTCGATGATGCCGCGCGGCAAACCTAGCAAATAACGAGAGATAGATTGTCGATTGAAGTTGTGTGATAAAACGGTTATCGGACAGGCTCGCAGAGCGCAGTTTCCGATATTTGTCTTCTTATATTTTCTTCAAATAAGCCGTCACGCATATTTATATAGGCGTTCAACGCTACTACGCCAGAGCAAAAGCGGTTACAGGAGAGGCTACTTCGTAGTTTTCCTGTTTTATTTTGATTCTTCTAAATCTTTATAAAAAGTTTGAAATACTATACCAAACTCGGCTAAACAGAGTACGCTCTGATGCTTATTGGGACCGTTTGTCCCAATGCGACAGATTAGTGTCGCATTAGATCCAATTAGCCCATCTGATGTGGCGTCTACAGCGTGATTTATTTGGCGATTTTATGCCCAATGTCGTCCACCTGACTGGGCGTGGTCTTCAGTTTTGGTGGCATTTGGAAGAAGCCAGCAAGAAATTGCTTTGGCTGTATGAGCAGTTCACCAATAACATAATCCTTCTGATAGAAAACTTTTTACAGGACAATACGGAGCTGCAGCGCGTAGTTGAAATTGACTATGTTGCCAGTCGGAATCCGGCAGGACTTTTTCGGTTGTTTGGAACGTTCAACTCTAAAACCGGACATCAATCCAGCTATGAGATAATCCACCGGGACAGCTACGATCTTAATAAGTTGAAAGATGCTTTGGAAAAGTTTGAAGCGATTCAAATTGGCAGCCAGACAAAAACTAACAATGTCACGGAGAGTAAACCTCAAAAGACCATCAACCAGGAATCAACACACTGTTCCCAAAAACCTTCTCGCACTCGTACCGCTCAGTTTAAGCGCAAGTGAATCATCGAGCGATGCGTGACCGGACGAGCTAATCATGTGGGTTGGCGCAATAAGATTTTGTTTGCCGCGTACCATAATATGTGCCTGATTGCCCCCGTGGAAACAGCGCAGGAATGTGTGCCGTAGTGCGTGCAGACCGTAAACCTTGTCTTCTGAGAAACCTGCCGCAACAGCGATTTTCCGAAGCATCCTGTCCAGATATCTTGGAGTCATTGGATTGCCATCCTTCGTAGATAACACATAGTCAAACTCGCCTGTAATCTCTTTCAGGCGCATCAGTGCTTCGTAGCACGCATCGTTCATATCAATTTCACGGATGCTCGTTGCTGTCTTCGCAGAGTCCTGCTCGATTACTGTGTACTTGTGTTCTGCGTCGTCTGCCCGGTCTTTAACAATCACACGGGTAGCATTGACGATAACTCTGCGTCGCTCGAAGTCTACCTCCGTCCACTTGAGGGCGAGAAGTTCAGTCATACGCAAGCCGGTGTTGAGGTCTACAATGATACCGTCGCCAAGGCGATACACACGCTTGCCGTTTGCATAGACGGATGTAGCAGCTTCGCACAGCTTGTCTACTTCGTCATTATTATAATACCGTATTCCTGACTTGCCGAAAGTTTTCTTGGCAGGTACAGCCACTCCGAGCGCAGGATTGAACAACACCGTCTTCTGGATAACTCCTGTGCGGAAGCACTCATTGACGGCATCGTATGCTTTCTTTACGGTGGAGTAGGAAAGGCCGTTTTTCTTGAGGGTGTTGAGCATTGTCTGCACATCACTAGACTGGAATGCCGCCAACTGAATGTGGCCTACGAGAGGAATAACTTGGTATAGAACTGTCTACTCAAGTCTGTCGAAGCTCTTTGGCTTCAAAAGGTTCTGCTTGTTCTCGTAGAGCCAAGTGCGCATATAATTCTCAACCGTACTTCGCTGAACAACCGACTGGTCGTTCTTGTAGAATTCTTTTTGGAAATCCTTTAACTTTTTCTTGACCTCCCTCTCAGTCTTGCCATACAAGGCTTTGATGCGAGGTCTTCCTTTTTCGTTGACACCGATAACCATTCGGGCAGTCCAAGTTCCATCTGCTCTCTGGGAGATAGAGCCGCTGCCGTACTCACGACGCTGTTTAGATTCAACCATGTTAGTAACCCCTTTCAAATTGGTATGTATGACAATCTGGTATTACAATGTTTATTACAGATTGGGAGGGACTATCTAACACTAATAGTACCACATAATCGTGGATTTGCCGAACGGTTGTTTGTTTATTGTGTAAAATTCATATATAGAAAACAAAAAATCGCCCTTTTCAGGACGACTTTTTGTGCAAATGTGGCAGGGGCACTAGGACTTGAACCCAGAGCCTACGGTTTTGGAGACACGGTTGCTCCTAAAGCACTTCATTATTTGAAAAGCCCATTAGATAATCAACTATGTAACTCTAAATTACCTAGCTTTTCACAAAATAAAGTAGTAACCGCAACAAATTGAAAATAAACGATAGGCAGCAATGCTCACTAGAGCCTACAGTCAAATTTGCCTAAACTGTCGGCTCTGTTATCATAGCATAATCGTATTCTCTTTTCAAGCAATAGATTACCTTTTGATTCACCTAATCGTTTACACTGCACCAAATATCTTTAGATTTTCAATTAATAATCAGCGGACAAAAACAGCTTTCCTTCTACGTTTTTAATATCCAGCTTACCCACGGTAAAGGCTGAAAGCAGCGTTGCAATAATGCCCTGAATTGTTACAGCTCTACTGTTCTCTGTGTTTTCTGTTGCCTTCAGACATTGTACCCTAAAATCAAAGTCATTTTTAATATCCGGGTCAATCCTACATGAGATAGTTTCAAATGCCCGTACAGGTTCATCATGATATGCCAGCAGGCAATCCTTAGATTTTGCTGGCTCTGTTGCGAATGTAGTATTGTAATAATTCTTTACAATATCACAAATTGAAGTGAACTTTTCAATATCAGATTCAAATGTGCATTGATTAACCTTTTCATGGATATCGTCCTCGCATTGCATAAAAAACTCCAACAAATCAGCAAAGGTATATTTATTCTCAAAACAAAGGTGGCGATATAATTTCATTACGATTTCAACCATAGTTTTTTTGAGGGCTTGGTCTGTTCCGTAGCCCATAAGTTCTTTGAGATAACTGTACAGCTTGTCCCATTCAGTTTTTTCTTGCGTTGTCATAAAGATTCCTCCGTAAAACATACTAGTCAAATTAGTTTTGAATGTTTTCGTTTTCCCAAAGCGTATCAGGTATCAACCCACACACATTGAGTTTATCTGGAGTTGTTTTTGCTCCAGTTATATAATCCTGTTCTATACACAATAATCTTTTTAATAATTCTGTCCATGTAATACCTTCTCCAAATGGCATTATCGGATACTTTTCTATATTGATGTTGCTTAAAAGTCTGATTATATATTTGAATATTGATAGGTTCATTATCATTTCCTCGGATGCTTCGGGAAATCTTCTTTGATAATAATGTAAATACACGTTTGCAGATGCTCTTACACCAATGTCATTATGTAATAGATTTATCAAATAAAAATCCCATTCTTCATTACCGGGAACAGGTATTTCACGAATAATATCGTGCATAGGAATATGTGGGAATTTCTCATGTGCAAGTTTGCGTATCATCCAAACTAATTCCATCTTTTTATTGATTACAGAAAATCTGTATTTATTTAGCTCTTTTTGTAGGGGCGTTTCCGGCTCTGATGGATTTCCAAAAGAAATAATGTTTCTACCAACAAGTTCATTGTAACACTCATCGCACAAAAAAGGACACGTTGCATTATGAGAAATAAAAATGCTTTCCAATGATTCGGACATAATATTACCAAATGCAAATTGGTCTTGGGTTGCATAATCAGTTTTAATCTGCAACCCGATAGAACCAGTGGCATACAAGGCTATATCACACTCCACAGTATTTCCTTTAATACATATTTGGTGATTTCTAAATGAGTTTTCTGGATATGCAACCAAATTCACTTCGTGGGTGTTTTTATCAATGTATCCGTGGATGTTTTCATCAATGTATTTTTTTGCTCTACCCATATATACCAAATCAATATCGACAGAGGATGTAGAATCAAGAGTTTTCTCGATATGAATTTGTTCATTGCTATTCAAGGACTGATAGAAATTATAAGTGCTATCTACTTGTAACTTATCATGATAACGGTCATTTGAAACCGAAACAATAATCTCTCTATCTTTATTCTTATCGGCAAACGCAGAAAGAATATCAATGAAGTAAGAATCTTGTACGCTTCCATTTGTTACCAAAGATAGCGTTTTTGTGCGTAGGTCATATTTGTCAACACTTTCAAGAAGGTATTGTAGCATATCTAATTCAAGTAGCGTTTCTCCGCCTAGAATTACAATATTATCAAGTTGGTATAGCTGCGAAAACATAGTATCAATGATTTCAGGAGTAATTGTTAAATTCTGTGCATCCCCTCTCGCACAGTGAACACATTTGTAGTTGCATTTTCTTGTTATTTCAATACCCAGCCATTTAATTCTATATTTCTGTATGTTGTCCGTTTGCTTCATAAACTATCTCCTTTCCACTATATATCAAGCATCGACATTCCTACATTATTATCAACTAATTCTTCCTATCCTCTCCCGATACAGAAATACTTTTTTACCATAAAGCAAGGATGGTAAGATTGTTTGGCTTTCCGCAATCCCGTAATTCCCATATCATTTTCCCGGTTGATTAATTCACAATTCAAACATTTTGCAAATTCACGATTGATAACCGAGTATGCTTCTGGATAATCTGGAAGTGCTTTCTCAATACATATATCGAATATATCTGTATTGATTGCAACGCCAAATGTAAATGCAACACATTTTCCACCAACAATTACGCAGCCACCCTTAATGTCCATCTGATCGTATTTATCCAAAATGTACTCAATGCCCTGCTTCTCTTTGCAAAGGCTTTCACAGTAAGGCGTATCTGCATACCATTCCTCCATACACTCACGGATAAGCGATATATTAGAACCATCAAGGCATTTATAGCTCCAATCGTGTTTTCTGGTAAAGGCAGAGATATGATTTCTTTTGGATTGATATTTCTTTCCCACAAGGTTACTTAGTGCTTCCGTAGGATACACATAGTCAAAAGAGGGTACATCCTCGACAAAGGAATATCTATCACCATACAGGGCGATAAACTCATCTAGGCGTTCCCCCTCTGCCGCCCAAATAGTAGGAGCGTTGTTGTGTTCGATTGAACATATCTTTTCAATTCCTAACTGTAGATCGCCACCAATGGGAAGCCTGTATATAAAACCTTGCTGACCGTGATTCCTCAAAATTACTTGTCCATCAGATAGATTACACTCAGAATCCCATATAACAATATTGGGCAGTGTGTTATCACAGGCACATTCTCCGTTGTTTTGGATAGCTTCTTTTATTTGAGTTATATCGCTACTTTGTACTGCATTAAACTCTATATTTCCTCAACCTCCATAATCCTACCAACATTCAAAACCGCATAAATCACATTTCCTTACATTTCCACGCCCAACCATTTAAAAAGAACTATTAAGTTGATTTTTGAATGTTGTTATTGATAGTGATAAGCTCACTCATTAGCTTCCTCATTTTTTCCTTACTAAGTTGAGCAACTTCTACAGGATTAATTCCACTGCAAATTGCGAGAAAGAATCTCAAATTCACTTCATTGGATGCATCAATATTAGATAGATAGATTGCAAACGCAACGAAAGCGTTTAATTGGCAATGACCTAAATGTGGTAGCTTTCTGTGAGTTTCTTTTACTTTAGCTTCAAAATAGTCTATTTGAGCTTTGATGGTTTCCAACATATATTCTGTTTCTGAAATCGCTTGAATATTATTTTCTCGCTTCCACCGAAAAGCTAAGTACTGTTCAACAATGTTCTTGGCAGATAGCGGGATCGGGTGTTCCCAACACCAGTCATCAATTTTCTTGAAAAAATCATATGTGCAATTTAATACATTGAAAAGAGGTTTTTTATCGATGCTAATATACGGTTGCATACAACCTACAAACACATTGCCATTCGCTGAAATACTGAGTGGCTTTGTGGTGACGATTCTATCAGTATAGTTGTCCTGAATAAAACAGTATTCGTTATGAATTATCCTAGCATATTTAAAGAAATCGTCTGGAAATGTTTTATATGTCTTTTCCATTCGTCCGCTAATAATCGGATTGGAGCTTGAAAGATGTTCGTCCTGTTTAATGATGGCTATGTTACTTTTGGAGGAACTAAAAAACTCAATGACATCATCTATTGTATCTTTATTATCGTGTTCCTTCGTGCTGACAATTATGGACACATCATTTACGCTGCTGTAGTAATTCTTAATATTATCTTCAAATGCCTTCTTAATAGAGAGATACCACGACTTTTTCTTGCACGATGAGAAATAATCAGCTAGTTTTTCCAGAACTTCTTTTACTTCCTGATTTATAAGTGTGCCGTTTGTAGGTATTACCAAAGATGCAACTTGAATCTGTCTAGCAATAATTTGTTCTACAAGATAGACCAACATATCAGGGTTTAGCAATGGTTCACCGCCTGTAATCTGAATTAGATGCAGTTTGCAATCAGATATTTCGTCTAATGTTTTGTCGATTATTTCCTTTGTAATATCAATGTTCTGAGGTTCTCCTTTAGCACACCATCTGCAATTTAGGTTGCAACGTCTTGTTATTTCAAAGGATAACGCAAAGATATATTTATCTCGTTTCACGCGAATCATCCCCCCTTTTCTGTTTCTCAGATGACGTTTGTAGCAACATATTTTCACAATTCTTTTTATAAATACCTATGCAAAATTGCAACCGTTAGGTTGCATCTTTAGCCCCTAGAGGGGCGTACATCGGTTGAGCGTAGCGATAACCGATGTAAAGAAGGGGTTGCACAATTCTTTATTAATAGCTGCCGCACAACCTAGCGGTTGCTTGGCTCTCATTCGCCTTTCGGCTCATGAGAATATTATATATCGTGCAAAGTTGTCACCTTATTTTCCATATAAAATCATTATAATAAAGAATTAGGTGACAACTTTGTATGTTTCAGTTTAATAATCAGTAGGAAGATTGGTGGTTACATCAGCGGTAATGCTTTGCAAAAAATGAACGATTTCGCTTTTCCTGTGGTCATCGTTCCGAATTAAATAGTCAACAAATGCTTTTTGTTTTTCTACATACTCTGCATCAGACAAATTAAGGATTGAAACTATTTCTTCAATGCTACAGTCATTGAATTTAGGGTTACTTGTTTTGATTCTCTCTGCATATTGTGCAATTCTGTCCTCACAGTTTTTATTTGCTTGCTCAATCAGAGAATTGGACAGGTTGTTATTAAATATTTGTCGATATTCTGTTACCTCATCAGCGGTTAATTCATAAATAGATTTCGGAACAGGAAGCGAAGTATATTCATTGATATGTTTTCTCAGAGTATCCTTCTTTGTACCTATCTCAATTTGATGGTAAACAAAATCCCATCCCATTTCCGTCTTGATTCGCTGAGAAAATAGCCTATTAAATTTCTCCTGTGCATATAGGCTGGCTGTTCTGGAGTTACTATACCCCAATGAGGTTGATACTTCTTTTTTTACGCTTGTAATGTAGATTTCTTCTGCTGTGGTTGCTTTCCTAAAATGAGTTGTACCGTTATCTGTTTTAATTCCAATTTGGTTATATGTAGAAAACCAAATAAGGTCATCCTTCATCAACGCATTTAAGGCATACTCAATTGAACCCTTTATTTTTCTGAGAGTTACACGCTTAAACATTTCATAGTTCCATTGAAATTGTTCCAACGCTGTATCTTCCATAAACCATTCAGGGAATTTTACAACAAAAAACTTGGATAATTCCATATAGAAATATTCGCTGATAATACCCAATGTTTTAATCAACCTTGAATATGTAGTGAAACAGATAATATTTCCTTCTTCATTTTCCTGTTCCTGAAGCAATTCCCTAAGAATAAGGACTTTTAACTGATTGACAAAAAGCGTATTTCTGTACCCCTTAGAGCCTGTGGGGAGTGGTTCGGGGAATACATCCAAAATTATATATTCATTGGAATGTCGCATTTTTTCATAGTCAAAGAATCTAAGAAATTCCTTTTCTTGAAGCTGTCTGGCTTTTCCTGTCTTAATTTCCACTCCCAAGAGCTTACATAGCTCTCTATAGTTTTTCACAACCATACCAATATATAATTTACTTGTATCCAACTCTGAGTGCAGAGCTTCTATAGATAGGCTTTTGTATAATTGCCTGAATATCTCGCTAATAAATAACCAATCGACCATATCTTGTGTTTCGCTATCGGTGACAATGCCGCACTTTTGCATTTGCCTGATTGTATCCATTAGCACATAGGTTTCTCCGTATTTCCGTATGTCTTTGCTGTACGCAATGAGAGGTTGCAACATTTGTTGTTGCATTATATTTGCTTTGCTTTTCAGACTTCGATTAATCTTTGTTCCCACACTTATCATCTCCATCTTTCTGTAATGGGATTTACTTTCCGTTTAAAATACTGTGCTTAAAATATCTGGAGAAACTAGCAGAGGGCTTTAGCCGCTCAGATCGGACATAGGTTTGTCCGGTCAGGTTCATTGTAATTTCTTTTTCACAAAGCATTTTGGATGATAACGTTAAGCCCCGGAAAGGTCTGATAGAAATACTCTGTTTATCATTAGCAGAACGCAAGTGGTTGAAAATGGTATCTTCCAGATTATAAACGATGTCCTGAATGGTTCTTCGGTCATAAATTCCGCTGAAATTATCTGCAAGCTCATCAATTAAATCGCTCTGATTAATTCGTTTTACACTTGATTTCGCCATAGGAAAACCTCCTTTCATATCGTTCTTACATACTTATTGTATGATTTTTCATTTCATCTCACAAAGAGCGTGAGTAAAAAATCTTGAAAAATAGTCCTTTTTTAACGGTTGCAATCAAATAATTACCGTTGCCACAAGTTATTTAGGAGGAAATAGTCTTAGATTTCAGTGTTTTTTAAGCGATTGACGGTAAATTTTCATAAAAATATCAAAGTATAAACAACCTAGAAAACAGGTCTTTTCCATATTGCGGAAGTGTTTACCGTTGGCTAAACCGTATAAAAAAAGGTTGCAGCACTTTTCCAGCACTGCAACCCAATGATTATTAATTGTAAATGTGGATTATGTAGCGATGCAAAAAGACCAATAGCCCATGCAGTTGTTACTATCTTCTGCCAACGCCAACCAATACCGCCCCGGCATATATTCCGTAATGAAAATATTTCTAAGATTTTCGATAGGGATTTCAAAGAGCGTTCTACGGCTGTTCAGATTATGAGTGCAAAAAATCATTTGCTTGCTATTCTTCAAAAGGATTGCACCATGACAGTCAATTACTTTCTGGCGGTCAGGGCTTGCAAAATTGTTTTCTGCCCCATAGTGTACCGTTAGAGCTTTGATTCTATGCCCTCCAATGGTTTTGATGATATGATTCCATACGCTCTGATCGATATGAATAGTATTTTCCATTTTTTGAATCCTCCGTTTATAATCCGTAATTTGCAATTATTTTATCAAGTGTTGGTCTGCTGATTCCCAGCTCCTTTGCAAGCTGCGTTTTGGAAATCTCTCTGCTCAGGTATTTTGAATAGTACAATTCAAAATTAGGGATAGATACAGGCTTTCGACCTTTGTAAATTCCATTCCGTTTTGCAATCGCAATTCCTTCACGCTGACGCTCCAGAAGATTTGTTCTTTCAAATTCATTGATTGCACCAATCATGGTCAGCATTAGTTTTCCTGTAGGCGTTCCAGTATCAATATTCTCTTTGTTGGAAATCAGAATCACACCTTTTGTATTTAGTAGTTCGACAATTTCCAAAAGGTCTTTTGTGCTTCGTGCCAGTCGGCTGAAGTCGTGGATATGTACGGTATCGCCCTCCCTGACAAATTCTAATAATTCCTGTAGTTTAGGGCGGTTCGTATCTTTGGCAGAAATCTTTTCTATGAACCATTTTTCAATTTCATATTTCTGCATTGCTTCAATCTGCCGTTGCTCGTTCTGGTCAATACTGCTAACTCGGATATATGCAATACGCACTGTGTAACCTCCTTGTAAATTTGAAGTCAGACCCTTTTTACATCATGTAAAACAATATAGAAAGCAATCCTATTTTTACAGCGATACAACCATATAGAACATTAAAAAATGGGTGTACTCTATTTTTACAATCACTTTGCTTCAGGAGGGGTTGCCCCCTCCCTTTGGCTTTTTGAAAGTGCATATTCAAAATGTAACTGCCATCTGTACACCACAATCAAGACAACCGATATTGACCGTCTTTGTTGCCCGGACGGAATTACCACAACAGGGGCAAACATATTTGCGTGTGCTGCTCGGCTTCCTCGGTATTACAATCCCGGTGTTACCGCTATGTGTTCCTGTGCCTGTAATCTGAAAGCCCGAAAACTCGTTGCGGTTAATCAGAATGTCGGTCAAATCATTGTCAATGCAGAATTGCAAGAGGGTATCACTGGGGCTTGTATGTGACCAGCCATATCTATCAGAGTGATTGACGATTAAACCTCGCTGTTCTGCTGCTGCCTTGAACCGCTTGTTGTGGTAGGTATTGCCCCGGCTACAGTCCTGAACACTATTGACATAATTGAAATAGTGTACCATCTCATGTAGAAGGGTGGCGGTTACTTCTTCAATGGGTCGTGACAGTGTACCGGCACCAATATTGATTTCATGGGTTGCACCATTTTTGGAAAGCCATGTATCATCCCGGAGTGAAAAGTGACCATAGGCTTTCGGGGTGGACTGGATTGTGATGGTAGGTCTTGAAAGTGTATTTTCAAAAAACTCTGCGTTCAGAAGGTCAAATACCTTATTCAGATACCCGGCAACCCGGTTATAGCTTGTAAGCTGTTTCATAAAAAATCTCCCTTTTGAATTTGACTTTTAAGGGAGGGCAAGCTATAATTTACTTGCCCTCCCGGTGTTGGTTGGGTAAGCTCTTTGCGTGTGTACTTTGGTCGGTTCTCACGCAAGGGGCTTTCTTTATACGCTGATACTGAAGCGGCGGCTTGCAGTCTGCTTTACGAAGGACTTGTACACATCAGGCATAACCTTTTTGAAAGCGGTGCTATCAAAGCGATTGGAAAGAACAGAAGTCCAACGGACGATATACCGTCCAGCTTCCATTTCCTCGATGTTGCGGTTGAGCATTTCAGCCTTGATTTCATCCCGAAGGGCTTCGGCTTCGACCTTTGCTTCTTCAATCAGGCTTTCAAGTTCTCGGAGGGCTTCGATCTTAGAGGTGATTTCGATAGTAGACATAGTTGTTATCTCCTTTAATTGTAATTTGGTAGGATTGCCAACCCTTAGACCATCTTCTCTGTCATGTTGGAGGTTTCGTCTCGCAACCCCCTCACAGGTATATGTATCTAAGTATGTGGACGCTTTCGGCTTATGCTGCCCTACTACCTTGCAGCTTTTCCCGGTTGGCTTTCACTTACCTTGTGTCTATATAATACACTTACACAAGTACAAAGTCAACTTCGCATATTATACAAAGTTGTGTAAGTGTATTTGTTCAAAATGTACACTTGTGTATGTATCGCAGTTGAGCTATAATATAAATGAAATAGACTGTAATACGAGGGGTGAATACATATGACTGAGAAAAAGCCTATGTCTGAAGCAAGAAAAGCCGCTAATAAAAAGTGGAATGATGCCAATATGAAAGAAAAGTATGACCGGATACAATTAGTAGTTCATAAGGGCGAGAAAGACGTTATCAAGTCATTTGCAGATAAGGCGGGGGAAAGTGTTAGTGCATACATTGTTGAAGCTGTCAAGCAACGCATGGAGCGAGATAAATAACTACTAAGGCTATATGCTAATAAGGGCTGCTGCACTTTTTGTTGTGCAACAGCCCTTTATTTATTCTTTGGATGCAATAACTTATACATTGGGGCGATATTAAAACTTTCATTTTGGTTTTATCTTCTAGGGAATGGGTAGTCTGGTGCATCTATTCCTAAACAGAAAATTTGCTAAACCGTTGTCTCTCGATGTATGATATATGAGCCTAAAAACAAAGAAAAGGAAGGTCATGTTATTATGATAACGGCAACAAACTACAGACTGATTATTAAAAAAAATCAGCGGAGGAACTGAGCGTTACTTTCAAAGAAAAAGAATCCCTCGCCACGATCCTGACACACATTCCAATATCAGAAATTCAATATTGCAAAATACAGAATTATGATGCTCCAATTTTCTGTCCTGTGTGCAATGCAGAAATG
This sequence comes from Faecousia sp., assembly GCA_045541155.1. GTDB lineage: Bacteria > Bacillota > Clostridia > Oscillospirales > Oscillospiraceae > Faecousia. Next base: position 11,540 of record JAZQIN010000121.1, on the reverse strand, counting down.
AAAGTTAGGGGTAGCAAAGGGCGGTACATAAAAACTGGTGGCGGTGACAAGCTACTGTTTAATCTCAGACAGTTTAAATGCCCTGTATGTAAAAAGATACATTTGGAGATTCCTGACCTAATACAGCCCTTCAGACAGTATGAGCAAGCTACTGTTGTGGCGGTACAATCAGGGGATGTAGCCGATTTTGCGGGAGATAATTCAACTGTACGCTATTGGCAGGGCAAAAAATAACACACCTAGTTTTCCTTTATATTTGCCTTTGTTTTCTATATAATGCTGACATTGATTTGCTTTATGGCAGAAAGGATGTGGAATGTGGAAAACAAGAAGAAAAGAAAAACATGGGTGATTTTTATTTTCTTACTTATGCTTTTATTACTCTGTGGCGGCTTATTCGCTTTTCATAAGTCAAATCAACCACTGCCCCTATTACCCGACTTAGACAGTAATGCAGTTGATTGGGTTGGTAAGCAAGAATTAGAAAACGCTGGAAAGGATAGTAGTGGAACAATCTCAATTCCTTGCTTTGAGAGCTTAGTGTTTACAGCAAATGAGAAAATCCAAAAAGTGAACTTGTTCAATCCCTCGGAAAATCGATGTTATTTTGTTGTCACCCTGCTTGTTGGAGAAGATACACTTTACAAATCAAAGATGATTTCCCCCGGCACTGGCTTCTATACGATTGAATTAACCGATGTTCTGGATGTCGGCAAATATGCTGCCACTATAGTTTATGAGTGCTATTCGATAGATGATTTGTCACCGATGAATGGCGGTGCATTTCACTTCGATTTACACGTAAAATAAAACATAAGGAGAAACTTAAATGATGAAAAGAATGATAGCCCTGTTTATGGCTCTGCTGCTGGTGGCGGCTGTGCCTACTACCGCTTTTGCTGCTGAAGCAAATGAAAGTAATAATATGGCTGAAGGCACTGTCCAGTATTACGTATCCAGCACGTTCACCGTTGAGATTCCTGAATACATTGATGTGACCAGTAACGCAAACTTCTCTGTAACGGAAATGAACATTGCCCCCACCGCTTCTATTACTGTAGGTCTGTATAACCAGCCCTCGGATGGATTGTACACGCTGACACATACCAGCCTGTCCGATCAGAGTGTGAAAATCAAAATGACCTCTGATGACTATGGATATGTCACCGCTGACCAGCCTACTCTTGCTGTTATTCACTACGGCGATTTCACTTCTACTCCCTTTAGAGCGGAACTTGTAAACGAAGATAATGCCGTTCTAGCCGCTGGAGCTTACCGGGGTACGGTCACATTTGTATTTACCTTGAACGAAGGTGCATACTAAGCAAAAAGGGAACTACCGCTTTTACGCAGTAGTTCCCAATTTTTATTCCTGAATGGCGGTAACAATGCCGTTGTCAAGGTAAATATACCTGTAACCAGAATATACCCACTGTTCAAAAGTGCCCCAAGAAAATGTTGTCCGATTGATTTTTTCGGGTTCACCCCATGTAGATGCAAGCACTTCTTCAGCGGTCATTCCAATACTAGGTACTGGTATGCTTTGCGATTTTTCTAGCCGGGATTCAAGTTCTTCTTTTGTAAATGCTGTTGAATCCTTAAAGGTAATAGTATTCTTTTTGTCAAAAGAGTATATCTTGGTAATACATCTGTTACCATCCTCTTCCGACATAACATACCATGCACTTGCCATATCGACATCATCGATATATGTATCTGCAATCAAACAATAATTGCCTTCATACTGCGACAAAAAGATAACATCTTCATCCGCAGTAGCCTTACCCTCTTTTTCGTCCTTGAAGCTATACTCTATGAGCTTATTTCCATCAAGTACATAATACTGGTTCTTTGCAAGTGTGGACTTATATACACCCTGATAAGCCAACATCACATTACAGTATTCTACGAAGGTTGTAGCATCTTCATAAGTCTTTGCCCCAATAAAACAATACAGTGCCGCCTGATAGCCCCCATTAGAATAATAGCCCTTCCCGGCTTCATAGAGTTCTGCTTCAATTCCCTCACTGGCACTAACGGAATAATTAGCCGAATCCTTATAATCCCCCAAACGGCAGAAGGAAAGATATGCGTCTACTGCATCTCCACTTTCAAACTCAGTTATTGCAATTTGATACTCACATTCAATTCTCAAATCAGCAGACTGTTTGTAGTTGCCCAATGTACTAAGAGCAATCATGGCATCCCAATACTGTCCATTCTCAATGCACTCTTGGGCTTTCAAATATTTACATTCCATATTCAGGGCAACACTATCTTCATATGTGTTAAGTGCGGTAAAATACACTATAGCATCATCATAGTTGCCCTTGTCCATACATTGCTTTGCCAGAGCATATATTTCCTCGTCTGTATCAGGTATATCCTCTGTTGTAATTTCTGTACCAGTCGTGTGTTCCGATTCCTCCAATCCGTTCACTGCATCGGTTTTCTCATTTGTGTTGCAAGCACACAATGACAATAACATTACTGCAAGTAACAGACACAAGAATTTTTTCATACCATGTCCTCCATACTGTTTATTATTCTTTATCATAGCATACTGTTTTTCTTTTTTCTACTATCCTTCCGATTTTCATTTCGGGTTTTAGTAAACTTCTTGTGCCTATAAGACAATAAAATTCACATTTCATTCAATTACTATACTATAAGCAATAGTACGCTCAGAGCCTTACTGTAAGCCTGAGAGTGCCAATATATAAAAGAGAACAAGCCTACAGCCACTTTATATCAAGTAACCATAGGCTTGATGACCTCTAACAATCTGCACTAATCAGATTTTTGTTTTCCGTGTTAAGCCTTGCAGCAATCCGATTGGGCTATATGCACTATGAGATTTGCTTATCTGACTATCTGAAATCTCAGTATATCGTTTGGTCATCTGTAAATCTGAATGACCCATTTGACGTTGCAATGTAAATAAATCGCCGCCGTTCTGAAGGTAGAATGTTGCAAAACTGTGGCGTAGCTGATAGGGGGTAAACTGGACACCAGCACGTTTGCAATACTTTCTGAAGTTTCGCCCTAGAACATTACTTTGGAGCTGAAGTCCATCTCTGGTAGGAAACAACCAATCATCCCATTCCTTGGGCTTCACCTTTAAGAACTTTTTCAATGCCGTATTTGTCATAGGTGAAAGAAAAACTATTCTCCCCCGGCTTGTCTTTGATACCTCTGGACGAATGGTAATGCTCATCTGATCTATAGAATAATCATTTTCCCTTAGAGCCATAAGCTCGCTTGTTCTTATTCCTGTATCCAGCATAAGAAGCGTAATTGTGTAATCCCTTAAATCACAGTAATTACCCTTGTCCATATGCTTTAAAAACTGCTGTATGTCCGAAATGGTGGCGGGTAACACATGACCATCATCCCTGCGTTTCTTCAGTTCCAGCTTATCAAAGGGGTTGTAGGGTATATAATCTTGTTTGGCACACCATGAGAACAGTGCATGAAGATACTGATAGGGATGGTTGAATCTGGCTGGACTGGTATTGGGAATATCAGAAAAGTGGCTAATTACATCAGCTTTCAGCAAATCCATATCCAGACTGTTTGATGATTCTTGAATAAAACCATTGATATAGGTTTTGTATTCCTTCAGTGTTCGTTCTCTGACCTTCTGAGCCTGTTTATAGGACAGAAATTCATCCGCTGCATCTCTCAGAGAGAATTGTGCTGATAACTTGGTTTTTACACGCATAACTTACACCTCATTTTTTGATGAGACTGTAGGCCTAGCATGAATTGTCCGTCATTTGACGGTCTGTAAATTTCCATAAAATAAAACAAAAAGTTGGAAATTTACAACCGAAATCGTAAATTTCCAACTATTTGGCAGGGGCACTAGGACTTGAACCCAGAGCCTACGGTTTTGGAGACCGCCGCTCTACCAATTGAGCTATACCCCTATATATGAAGGCGAAGGCCTTATACTTGTTGGTGGGCCTTCAGGGATTCGAACCCGGGACTATCCGGTTATGAGCCGGAGGCTCTAACCAACTGAGCTAAAGGCCCGTATGTCACAGGTGCTGCGCCCTATCACAAGGCGTATTATACCATCTTTTCATTCATCTGTCAAGCAATTTCTTTTGGAAAAACCGGACGGCTTTTCCGTCCGGTTTTAAGTTTGATTGGCTTTGACCTCAGCAGAGGCATTGCGGCGGCGTCTGCGGCGACGGCTGGTAGGCCGGGGGTCCTCCGGGTCTGCTTTTTCGGCCCGACGGGCATAGGCCTGTGCCGCTTCGGAGGTAGCTTCGTAGGTTAGGCGGCTGACCCGGACTTTACCATCCTGCTGTTCCGATAGGCGGACACGAATTAAAAACTTTCCATCCTCTGGGCAGGTAGCCAGATCCATATAGCGATGTCCAGGCTGTGCGAACCACCGGGAACCCAGCATTTGCCGTCCACAGAGGGGGCAGATATTTTCGGAACTGGTCATTGCCGACAGTGCGGCGTGCTTGTTCGCATAATCGTGAAACACCTTGCGGCTGATGCAGCCGGGAAGCTCCGCACCGTGGAAACCGTTTTCGTGGTTTTTTAGGGCCTGATTGTATTCCTGCGCACCGCGGGCCAAATCCAATCGGGCACAAATCAACGCTGTGTGATAAGCATCACCCAGTGCGTCATGGGCAGGCCGGGTGGCCTCGATGCCAAAAATCTCCATGGCAGTTTTCAATGCTTTTTGAGAGTTGGAGCCATCGGTCTGGGCGTTGAAAATCATCTGCGCATTGTACCAGCGTTTGGTCCAGTCATCCTCAAGGCCGAACAGCTTCAGGTTTTCCTGCAGAATACCGATATCGTCGAAACCCCAGGTCAGAAACACGATATCCTCGCCGCACCAGCTATGAAACTGCTCCATAGCCTCGGGGAATGGGATGCCTTCCTCTTTCAGGCGACTTTCCTTGATGCCGGTGAGTTTGCTGACACGGCGATTCAGACGACGATAATACTTCGGTCGAATCATCACCTGAAACTCATCCGCCACGCAGCCATCCTCGGTCAGCCGCACGGCACCGATTTGAATAATCTCTCCGCGAATCTGGACGGGCAGCACCTTTTTGGCTGAGGGGGATCCGGGCCAGGGCTGATTCCACTCCATATCCAACACAATGTAGTCCATGGGTCAAAACTCCGTTCGTTTCATCTCAATCCATATTGTAGCACAGCACCACCCCAGATGTAAACAGGAAGTTTTGTGATTTTAACTGGCATTGAAATTTAGATATATTTTGGTACTGGTTTTATTACCAGAGTGTGATATAATGCAGTCAATGAATGGGAAAGGTATGATAAACATGGACTATAAAAAGATATTGACGATTCAGGACATCTCCTGCGTGGGGCAGTGTTCTCTGACGGTGGCATTGCCGATTTTGTCCGCCTGTGGACTGGAGACCTGTGTGCTACCCTCGGCGGTGTTGTCTACCCACACGGCTGGCTTTAGCGGCTTTACTTTCCGGGACTTGACAGAGGATATGCCTGCCATCAAGGACCACTGGGTCAAGGAAGGCATCCGCTTTTCCGCCATCTATACTGGCTACCTGGGGAGTACGAAGCAGATTGGCTATGTGACGGATATTTTTGATGCCACAGCAGCAACGGAATGCGTGAAGGTAGTGGATCCTGCCATGGCGGATAACGGCAAGCTTTATCCTGCTTTCGATGAGGAATTTGTGGAAGCCATGAAGGGACTGTGTGCCAAAGCGGACTATATCGTACCGAATATCACTGAGAGCTGCTTTTTGACCGGGCTGCCCTATCAGACCTCCTATGACAAATCCTACATCGATGCCCATCTGGAAAAGCTGACAGCGCTGGGGTGCCGGAACATTATCCTCACTGGCGTATCCTATCGTGAGGGACATACGGGCATCGTGGTGCTGGAGAATGGTGTGGAGCGGTACTACGAACATCCGCTTCTGCCTAATAGCTGCCACGGCACTGGCGACATCTATGCCTCTGCCTTTGTTGGTGCGCTGGTCCGGGGAAAAGATGCCTATACTGCAGCCAAAATTGCCGCCGACTATACCGTGGCGTGTATCGAGGCCACCGCAGCGGAGAGCAACCACTGGTACGGTGCCAAATTTGAGCCTGTGCTGATGAAGCTGATTCAAGCGCTGGAATAAGAGAAAAAGCTTGCCATCCGGCAAGCTTTTTTGCATATTCTCAATTGCAACGAAGGGCCGACTTTAGGGAATCGTTGCCTCGTTCAGGATATCATTCAGCTGGTCTTTATCGATGTGGGTGGAACCGATATCGGTGATATCGGCCACGATGGAATGACTGAACTCCGGCCCATCGGCATTGCATTCCATATGGACAAGTCTGCCTCGCTTTACGCCGAAGGACACAGAAAGGGATACCTGACGCAGGGTGCGTCGATGTGTCCTCAATTGGTCCATCAAAGCGTCGTAATCGTCTTCGTGACGGAAATCATCCTCAAATTCCTCCATCACCTTCTGAGACAAGTCATACACATCTGGCTCGAAGGTGTAAACGGTCATGCCGTCCACTCGGGCTTGCGAGTATCCAGCATTTTCTTTCAGCCAGGCATTGTTGTTTATCTTAAAAAACAGGGAAGTGAGGGATTTCTCCATCTCATCGAGATAGACCATTTCGTTGATTTCGTCAAACAGCGACTCGTCCAGCTCCAGCAGGAATTCCTCCAAATCCAAATCCCATGCAGAGTCATAGCATTCAAAGAAGTTTTCGATGCTTTTACTGATGTCGAAGGCTTGATAGTTACCCAAATCCAAGATTAGATACCCGTCGTAAATGGCCAGTACCAGAGCATCTTTTTGGTTAAAGCCCGCAACGGTAAGTTCCTCCCGGTCAAAATCGAGGCATACCTGATAGACGATGGTGTTGTTATCCACGGTCATCTCTACGGTAAAGGTCTCGGATTCCAGCGTCCTGCCTACTGCGGTGATGATTTTTGTGCCGGGGCCGTACAGGCCGAACCAGTTTGTCCAGAGTCCGATGATAAAGGCCAAAGCCACCACACCGGCAATGATGGGAAGAATGATTCTCTTTCGCTTGCGAGCCATCCCTGCGCCGCAGGATGGACAAAAAGCACTGTCATCAGGTGCGTCAGCGTGACAATACCTACACTTCATATTCATCCTCCTTTTGGCAGTAGTTCTATCATGATAACATGGTACCGAAGATTTTGCAAGACAACGAAATGAAAAACATCCTTGTCACAGGGATGGTTTGGTGGTATAATGTAGGAAAACTGAAATAGAAGGTGTGAAAAAATGACGAAAATCGATATTTATTCCGGTTTCCTTGGGGCCGGCAAGACCACTCTAATCAAGAAAATGATTCAGGAGGCTTATCAGGGCCAGCAGCTGGTTCTGATTGAGAATGAATTTGGCGAGATTGGCATTGACGGCGGTTTTCTGCAGGAGGCCGGTATCAACATCACGGAAATGAACTCCGGCTGTATCTGCTGTTCGTTGGTGGGCGACTTTGGCAAAGCGCTGGAGGAGGTCATCGAGAAGTACCACCCGGACCGTGTCATCATTGAGCCGTCGGGCGTTGGCAAGCTGTCCGATGTAAAGAAGGCGGTGGAAAAGGTCACCGGTCATGAGGTGGAGTTAGGCTTCACGGTGGCGGTGGCAGATGCCGGTAAGGTCAAGGTCTATATGAAAAACTTTGGCGAATTCTATAACGACCAGATTGAGACGGCTTCCACCATCGTCCTGTCCCGTACCGATGCCATCCCCCAGAGTAAGCTGGATGGAGCCGTTACGCTGTTGCGTCAGCACAATGCTACGGCGGCACTAGTCACTACTGCGTGGGCGGAGCTGACCGGTGCACAGCTGCTGGAGGCCATGGAGGGCAAGGCCACGGTAGCGGAGGATTTGGCCCAGTTGGAGCATGAGCATCATTGCTGCCACGGTCATCACGACCATGAGCACCACCATCATGAGGAAGGCCATTGCTGCCACGGTCATCATAACCATGAGCATCACCATCATGAGGAAGGCCACTGCTGCTGCGGTCACGACCACCACGACCACCATCACCACCATGCTGACGAGGTCTTCACCTCCTGGGGCGTGGAAACTGCCAAGAAATTCTCTCGCGCGGACGTTGAAAATGCTTTGAAAGCACTGGATTCCGGCGAATATGGTATCGTGCTGCGGGCCAAGGGTATTGTCGCCTGTGCTGATGGCGGATGGATTCACTTTGACTTCGTGCCGGGTGAGCTGGACATCCGCATGGGCGGTGCCGCAACCATTGGAAAGCTGTGCGTCATCGGCTCCCAGCTGAATGAAGCTGCAGTGGCGCAGTTGTTCGGGGTGTAATTATGCAACAGATTCCGGTTTATGTATTCACCGGTTTTTTGGATTCCGGTAAGACCAAATTCATTCAGGAGACGCTGGAGGATCCTCGCTTCAATGCCGGCGAGCGGACATTGCTGCTGGTGTTTGAGGAAGGGGAGGAGGAGTATGATTTCTCCACCTATCCCCATCAGAATGTCTACCTTGAGGTATTGGATCAGCAAAGCGTCACCGCCAAGGAGTTGCAGGCGTTGGCAAAGAAGTACAAGGTTCAGCGTGTGGTGGCGGAGCTGAACGGAATGCAACTGGTGGGCGATTTATATACCCGTTTTCCGGAAGACTGGGCGATTGCGCAGGAGGTCATGTTTGCCGATTCTACCACATTTATGACCTACAATGCGAATATGCGTAATCTGGTCATGGACAAGCTGGTGGGTGCCCAGATGGTGGTGTTCAACCGACTGGAGCCGGGAGCGGACACCATGCCGTTTCACAAACTGGCCCGAGCCGCCAGTCGCCGTATCGACATTCTATACGATTACACCGATGGCACCACTGCCTTTGATGATGTGATTGACCCACTGCCCTTCGATATCAATGCCCCGGTAATTCAGGTCAAAGACGAGGATTACGCCCTGTGGTATCGTGACGTATCTGAGGAACCGCAGAAATACGATGGCAAGACCGTTTCCTTCAAAGGTCAGGTGGCGATGCTCCGCCGGGAGAAGGAAGGAATGTTTGCGCCGGGCCGTTTCGTGATGACTTGCTGTGTGGATGATATCCAGTTTTGCGGCATTCCCTGCCGCTATCCGGAAAGCCGGAAGCTGAAATCTCGGGAGTGGGTGCAGGTCACGGCGAAAATCTCCGCCGAAAAGCACAACCTATATAAAGGTGAGCTTGGCCCGGTGCTGACTGCGATTTCCGTCATCCCTGCCGACCCAGCCGAGCCGGATGTGGCAACTTTTTGAGTAAAAAATGGCGCTGTCGTCTATGCGACAGCGCCAAATATTTTACAACAAATGAGAAATAGCGTACCACAGCACTAGAACAATCAGTAGCAGCGGTAGATACGCAATCAGCACGGCGGAGCCGATGTACACAGCGGCAACGCCAAGGTAATTTAGCAGACAAACTAGTCCGGCCAGAATTGCCGTGGTCAGGACGGCCTTGCTCAGTTGTTTACCCACAATGTTGCTGAAGAAGAAGGTGTACAGAATACCGAGGAACGGCGAGATGATTGCCAGCGCACCACCAACCAGCAGCTTCAAAGAGCCGAGCAGGATAGACGCAATCAGAACGATAATCAGCACGGCAGGTGCAAAGGTGATAACGCCGCCGGGAACGAGGGCGCCAATCAGCAGGTTCGCCACATAATGCAGGCAAATTGCCAGCACCACAGAAAGAATCCGGAAGCCGAACCACGAGAAAAGCTTCTTGCCCTGAGGGAGCCAGCTGTCCAGCAGACCAACAAGGAATGCAAGAATCAGCATATCCAGCACCTTGGAACAGATTTCGGTGAATCCAGCGTGGAGCAGGTCGGTGATAATGAGATAATCACCGGACAGGGTAACGAAGGGCAGGGGAGAGAGAATGGCATCCAGCTTGAGGCCGGTGGAGTAGATAACCACATTGACGACATAAATGCACAATATGGAAATGGCACAGCATACGGAACGATTCAGGGTAGATTTTTTGCCGAAAATCATGCGTCCGATAAGGGACACAACGATGGTTGCAATAACGAAGCTGGCAGCAAACTGAAGAAACTGCCGACCGTCAAAGGAATCGGGGGTGAAGGAGTTGATAAAGGCATAAACAGCTTCCATAGGGACCTCCTTTAGATAGGCAAACAGCCGCCGGAATCGGCGGCTGTTATATGTGGTTGAGAAAACTGAATTACTTCAGCTCGGCCTCGGCGCCGGCTTCCTTCAGCTCGGCGACCAGCTTCTCGGCATCTTCCTTGGAGATAGCTTCCTTCAGGGTCTTGGGGCAGTTGTCGACCAGATCCTTGGCATCCTTCAGGCCCAGGCCGGTAGCGGCACGGACGACCTTGATGACGTTCAGCTTGGAAGCACCAGCGGACTTCAGGATGACGTCAAACTCGGTCTTCTCCTCGACCTCAACAGCAGCGCCGGCAGCGGGAGCGGCAACAGCGGCAGCAGCGGCGGAAACGCCGAAGACTTCCTCCAGGGTGTGGACCAGTTCGGACAGCTCCAGAACGGTCAGGGTCTTAACTTCCTCAACGAGAGCAGTGATCTTTTCACTAGCCATTGTAATTTCCTCCTAAAAATTAGTTAATTAAATATGTGTGGATACGAATGATTAAGCTTCCGCTTCTGCGGCGGGAGCGCTGCCGTCCTTCTGCATCCGGATCTGATCCAGGACGAAGGCCAGGCTGGAAATGGGAGCCAGGAAGGTACCCAGAACGGATGCCACCAGAGCATTCTTGCTGGGCAGTTCACCGAAGCTATTCAGGTCATCGGCGGACAGAACACTGCCTTCGACGACGCCACCCTTGATGGTCAGGGTCTTCAGCTTGTTCTTCTTGGCAAACTCGCAAACGATACGAGCGGGAGCAATAGGATCGCCGGTGGTGCAAGCCATGGCGGTAGTGCCGTTGAGAACTTCATCGAAATCGTAGCCAACGTTCTGGGTGGCAAAACGGGTCAGAGTGTTCTTAACGACGGTGTACTCCACGTCAGCATCACGGAACTGCTTACGCAGCTCGGTATCCTGAGCGACAGAGATGTCCTTGTAGTCGACGAAAACCACGGAAGTAGACTCCTTGATCTTGCCGGTCAGAGCTTCCACAACTGCCTTCTTGCTCTCAAGAACCTTTGCGTTGGGCATAATTTTCACCTCCGAAAATCAAAAAATGTCTTCCTGCCAGAAGACAGAAAGACACGCAAACGTTTCGAAAAAAGTTAAGCGCACCTCGGCAGGACTTACGCCTTGTGGCACCTGCTGTCTTTGGCAACAGATGGATTGTAGCATATAATAAGGGGAAAGTCAAGGATAATTTTTACTTTTTTCTTGCTTTTTTAGGGGATATATTATCACTTGACTTGGAAAAAATGTCACTTATAATGTAATTGTAAATAAACGAAATGTGAGGTGGTCAAAGTGGTTTTTGCAGTATTTACCCTCGTGCGGAATGTGCCAAAATCAGCTATTTGCCATCCCCTGCATCATAGGGAGCAGCATAAAGCGAGCATATGATAGCGCATA
>JAZQIN010000120.1:0-49495 GCA_045541155.1 Faecousia sp. | reverse complement strand
CTGGTATTCAACCGTTCCGTCAGCCTGAAGGACAGCTTCAAGCCCGGCAAATAATAGCAGCGGCGGCTCGTTTGAGCCGCCGCTTTCCTGTTCAGTTCACATCAATGACATGCTCGCCATCGAATACGAGATAGTCGATTTCCCCTACGATGATTGGCTCATCAAATATGTTCGAACTGCCAACGGCAACAATACTGTCAGGATGCGGATAGCTATGCTCCTGCGCATTGTAATACGCCTCAAGGACATCGATGGTGCGTCCATTCTTCATGACGATTTGAACCGGTCCTCCGTATGGGAAAATGTATTTGTCACTGGGCTGTGTATAGGTGCAGTCCAATTCAATGCTCAAAGGCGTGATAAGGACCTTTTTCACTGTGGTCGTGTAATCATATTCCTCATTATAAAAGCTTAAATCGCCTGTATCGATGACCAGCGACTGTCCTTCTCGATTCTCATTATTGATTGTGATATCGAAGCAGAAGGACCCTTCAATCAATTTCTGGTCACCGCTGGGATCCATTTTCTTAAGGATACTCAATCTTCGAATCGTCAGCTTTTTAGGGTACGGTCCGTTAAAACTGATGGAACCTTCTACCAGTGAAAACTGAATCACAAAGTCTTTGACATTATCTGTGGGGTCTTCATCCTCCAAGGGCCTTGCCCAATAGGTAAACCACATATCCTCCCAGACATCTGCCCTGGGTTTATAGGATGGCAGGGGCTGATAAAGAATCTCCATATTATATTCCTGCTGTCCTCTGTAACCGAAGTCGTAGTAGTATTCGTCCGTCAGATCAGGGAGTACCACGCCTGAACTGCACCCCATTTGTTAGACAAGTATGATATAATACTTGTACTAAGAAATGGGGTGCAGTTCACCACGGGTCGACCGATTTCATTATTTTTTCATCTGGGCCTGCAGGTGCATACTCAACACTGCCAGCGACATAGCCATATTCTCATGTTGTACAAGGATATTGGACGGCACCTCCAAATGGGTAGGCGCAAAGGTCCAAATTGCCTTAATGCCGCAGTCAATCAGCTGGTCGCACACGCTCTGTGCATACTCAACAGGCACGGTGATGATGCCCATACGCACCTTATGCGTGCGGCAGAAGCTCTCAAGTTGACTGATATGATAAATCGGCTTTCCGTCCTCGGTACGTTCAGCAAAGGGTGCCACATCAAAGGCCGCCAGAATATTCAAGCCATAGGCAGCAAAGCCGCTGTAGCCCAGTAGCGCCTGTCCCAATTTACCGGCACCGATTAGCACCGCATCAGTGGTATTGTCGTAGCCAAGGAACTGCTCGATATCATCGACGAGCTGATCCCGGGGATAACCAATCTTCGGTCGCCCACCGTCGGATACCATTGCCAAATCCTTACGCACCTGCACCTCGCCCATGCCCAAAGCATTGGCCAGTGCCGTAGCGGAAATGTAAGGGGATGCCCCCTCCGGAACGTTCTTCAAATATGCCAGATATCCAGGCAAACGCTTGAGGACCGATTTTGAAATCTCCTTCCGCTCCACGGCGGCACCTCCTAATCGATACAAAAATATATCGATATACTTTTGTATCGATTATATCACATCGAATAGTAAAGTCAAGCGCAACTTGTCTGGCGAATCATCTCCGTTCGCAGGCGAAGCATGATGCGCTTTTCCAGTCTGGAGATGTAGGATTGAGAAATCCCCATGTGCTGAGCCACTTCCTTCTGGGTCAACTCTTTGCGCCCTGCAAGGCCAAACCGCATCTCTACGATTTCTCGTTCTCGCTGGGGAAGCTGGCTCAACGCCTGCCGCAGGACGCACAGATCCACATCATCTTCCAACGGGCGCATAATCATATCCTCATCCGTACCCAAAATATCCGACAACAGCAGCTCATTTCCATCGTAATCCATGTTTATCGGTTCATCCAGAGAGACCTCTGTTTTCTGATTGGCAATTTTTCGAATGTGCATCAGAATCTCGTTTTCGATGCACCGGGAAGCGTAAGTTGCCAGCTTGATGTTTTTGTCCCTGCGGTAAGTCCCAATGGCTTTTATCAGACCGATGGTCCCGATGGAAATCAGATCCTCCAGATTCACCCCGGTATTTTCAAAACGTCTGGATATGTACACCACCAATCGAAGATTATGCTCAATTAGCCGCTGTTTGGCATCTTCATCCCCCTGTTCCAATGCCTCCAGGGCATTCTGTTCCTCTAGTCCCTTCAGCGGTGCCGGTAGTACATCGCTTCCACCGATGTAGTAAACCTCCTGTTTGGGTACCAAACCAATCCACGATAAAAATCCCATGATTTTTTCCTTCATAATGCCCCTCCCGTCAATGCCTCATAAGGTTTTCCATGTCCAATCTCATTGGGGGCGAACGCCACCAGGCAGCTGCCTTTCCTATTCCCAATGGTCACATTTTCGTATCTTTTCATCAATAACATTGCATTTTTCCCCACTGCATGGTAAGGAATCAGCCTTGCTCCTGCCACATTTTGCATCGCCTTTACCGGGTCGGTCAACTCCTGTGCCGTCAGTCCCAAAAGTCGTTGACCAACCCGAACGGAAACCACCAGCACCTGCTGTCCGGTAATGGGATCAGTCAGAGTGTTCCCGGTGTCACAAAGGGCGGAAATACGCATTCCCTCCAGTTCCACCGGTACATACTGTGCACCGACTCTACCTCGAAACCCCAGCAGACACATGGCACACACCACCAGCGCAGACAGCACCAGCGTCCAGAAACCGCCACCGCTGAGTCCCACAGCCACGCCTCCCAGCGCCATACTCAGCAGCACGAACAAGATTCCCCTGCGCAGTGCGTCACGCCGACATCCAAAAGCAACCACCGCAATCAGTGCCAGCATACCGATTCTCCAAACCGTGTCAGAGAAAAAACGAAGCCCCGGAAGAACGCAAATACCTCCATATAACCCACCCATCACAGCAGCCAACACCGCCCGTTTAATATCCGGCGGATGCCCCGATATCCGATTTGTTCCAATCAAAAGGAGCAAATCCACCAGAAAATTCAACAGCATCAGTACATCCAGATACACCGGCACGTCCTCACCTCCGCAGGATCAGTTTACCCTCAGAGCGCTGAAAAGTCGGTCGCATCCAGAGGGCTTGTCCATCGCAGATCTCGCTGCATCCTCCGTCTGTGCGCCATCCCACCGCCTGAAAACAAAGAATACGGCAACCGAGCTTATCGGTTGCCGTATCGTTATGTCGAAATGTTTTTTTGAACAGAGCGCACATTTTTCTCCGCCTTGAACCGGGGTGTCATCACCTCGTGACCGCAGCCAAGGCAGCGGAGCCGGAAGTCTGCTCCCGTCCGCAGTACCAGCCACCGCTTGTCGCCGCAGGGGTGGGGCTTTTTCATGGTTAGGATATCTCCAACTTGAATGTCCATGGTATCACTTTCCTTTGATTGCATCCCAATACTGCTTTGCCGCCTGCTCCAGTTTATTGGGACCGTATTCATAATAGATGGTGCCCACCAGCGCATCCGGCAAATACTGTTGACGTACCCAGTGGTTGGGATAGTCGTGGGGGTATTGGTAGCCCTGCTCCCGCTCCATGGTGAAGGAATCGGCATGCATATTTTGCAAATGCCGGGGGAAATCACCACCCTTACCCTTGCGCACGTCCGCCAGTGCCGCATCCAGCGCAATATGCCCAGAATTGGATTTGGGAGAGGTCGCCATCAGCACCGCCACATCTCCCAGAGGAATCCGAGCCTCCGGCATTCCCAGCTTCAGCGCCATATCCACCGCCGCATTGACGATGGGGATAATCTGAGGATAGGCAAGCCCGATATCCTCCGCCGCAATCACCATCAGCCGCCGGCAAGCAGACTGCATCTGTCCTGCTTCCAGCAACCGGGCAAGATAATGGCAAGCCGCATCCGGGTCCGAACCACGGATGGACTTCTGCAAGGCAGATAGCAAATCATAATGATTATCGCCATCCCGGTCGGCACGGAGGGCACTTTTCTGGGTAACAACCTTTGCATCCGCCATAGTCAGGCGAATGGCATCCCCTTCCGGCACACCGGCGGAAAACAGCACCTCCACCGCATTGAGTGCTTTACGGATATCGCCGCCGCAGGCGCTGGCAATATACTCCAGCGCCCCTTCCTCAGGAATAGCCTTCAGCGCCGTCCGTTCCTCCATGAAACGCACCGCACGTTCCACCGCTTGTAATGCGGCAGCCGCAGAAATCTGCTTGAACTCAAAGACCGTAGAACGACTCAAAATTGCATTGAAAACATAAAAGTAAGGATTCTCCGTGGTGGAAGCAATCAGTGTGATTTTGCCATTTTCGATATGCTCCAGCAGGGATTGCTGTTGCTTTTTATTGAAGGACTGAATCTCATCCAGATACAGCAAAACACCATTGGGCGCAAGGAACGTATCCAACTCCGAAACAATCTGCTTGATGTCAGCGGTGGAGGCAGTGGTGGCATTGAGCTTGTATAGGCGGCGGTCGGTCATCTTAGCGATGATGTTCGCCACTGTAGTCTTACCGGTGCCGCTGGGGCCGTAGAAAACCATGTTCGGCACTTTGCCGGAATCCACCAGACGGCGCAGCACCGCACCCTTGCCCAAAATATGCTCCTGTCCATAGACCTCATCCAGCGTTTGGGGTCGCAGCAGGTCTGCCAGCGGTTGATACATCCCTCTCACCTCCGTTTTCAACATCATATCACCCCTTTCCCCTTCCGTCAAGCCGAAAAAACACTTGCAATTTGTATCCAGATATGCTAAAATTCAAAAAGATATGCAAAAGCGTTGAACGGGTTGTCCAATATCAATAGCATCACAGTAGCGAGAGCGGGCCGGTGAAAGCCGCTCGGGTGCGATAAAGGGCCTTCCCCCGGGAGCTGCCATCTGAACATAAGTAGGAATGGACGGTTGACCTCGTTACCGGTCTGGAGCGTGTTTGCGCCCCAAAAGCTGCGCCTTATGGCGAATCGTGGGTGGTACCGCGGAAGGAATGCCTTTCGTCCCTGTTTTCGGGATGAAGGGTCTATTTTTTTATAAATAACTCTGGAAGGAGAACCAATATGAAAGAACAATTAGAGCTGATTCGCCAGAATGCGATGGCTGCTCTGGAGGCTGCGGAGAACACCGCTGCACTGGATGAGCAGCGTGTCAAATGGCTGGGCAAGAAGGGCGAGCTGACCGCCGTTCTGAAGATGATGGGCAAGCTGTCTGCCGAGGAGCGGCCTGTCATGGGGCAGATGGCCAACGCCGTCCGTGCCGAAATCGAGGCCAAGCTGGAGGAGCGGAAAACCGCTCTCAGTGCCGCCGCTCTGGAAGCCAAGCTGGCCGCCGAGTCCATTGATGTGACCATCCCCGGCGATGCCGTGGAGCTGGGTCATCAGCACCCCATGAATCAGGTGCTGCAGCAGGTGAAGGACATCTTCGTAGGTCTGGGCTACACCGTCGTGGACGGCCCCGAGGTGGAGCTTGCAAGCTACAACTTCACCCGTCTGAACATCGAAGAAGGTCATCCCTCCCGTGACCGCAGCGACACCTTCTATTTCAATGAAGATGACAGCGTCCTACTGCGTACACAGACCAGCTCCATGCAGATTCGCTTCATGGAGAACAACGAGCCTCCCTTCTGTATGCTGGCTCCCGGCCGTGTGTTCCGTAAGGACGAGGCCGATGCCACCCACTCCCCCATGTTCCATCAGATTGAAGGTCTGGTGGTGGATGAGCACATCACCATGGGCGACCTGAAAGGTGCGCTGATTACTATCATGCGGGCCATCTATGGCGAGGATGCCCAGATGCGGTTCCGTCCCCATCACTTTCCCTTCACCGAACCCAGCTGCGAGATGGATATGCAGTGCCACAAGTGCCACGGCACCGGCGAAGTGGATGGCAACGTCTGTCCTACCTGCCATGGCGAAGGCTGGATTGAGCTGCTGGGTGCCGGCATGGTGCACCCTGACGTACTGCGCACCTGCGGCATCGACCCCGAAAAGTACTCCGGCTTTGCCTTCGGCATGGGTCTGGAGCGTATGGCCATGGGCCGTCTTAAGATCAACGATTTGCGTCTGATCTTCGACAACAACGTGAAGTTCCTGGAACAGTTTTAAAAGGAGGGACAGATCATGAAACTGAACAGAAAATGGCTGCATGAGGAGTTCGTGGATCTTTCCCACGTCTCCGATAAAGAATTCGTCGAAACCATGACCGTTGCCGGTCAGAAGGTGGAGACCTACGAGCGGATGGACGCTGAAATCAAGAATGTCGTGGTCGGCAAGGTGGTTTCCATCGTCCGTCACGAAAATTCCGACCATATGTGGGTATGTCAGGTGGATGTTGGCGGCGAGGAGCCTGTCCAAATCGTCACCGGCGCACAGAACGTGCACGAAGGGGATTTGGTTCCTGCAGCACTGCACAACTCTTACCTTCCCGGTGGCATCCACATCACCAAAGGCAAACTCCGTGGCGAAAAATCCAATGGTATGCTCTGCTCCTTTGCAGAGCTGGGTCTGACCCAGAATGACCTGCCTGACGCTTACGCCGACGGCATCTGGATCCTCAACGGCGAGGACTGTAAGCCCGGTGACGATATCAATCTGGTCATCGGCAACGATGATACCATCGTGGATTTTGAAATCACCAACAACCGTCCTGACTGCTATTCCATCATCGGTCTGGCCCGTGAGGCCGCCGCCGCTTTCAACAAGCCCATGAAGCACCATGAGCCTGTGGTCAAGGGCAGCGATGCCGGCTCCATGTACGAGATGCTGGACGTAGAGGTTCCTGCGGAGAATCTGTGCAACCGCTATTCTTCCCGAATGGTCAAAAACGTAAAGATTGCTCCCTCCCCCAAGTGGCTGCGTCAGCGGCTCCGTGCCAACGGTGTCCGTCCCATCAACAACATTGTCGACATCACCAACTATGTGATGCTGGAGTACGGTCAGCCCATGCACGCTTTCGACTACCGTTACGTCGGTTCCGGCAAGATTGTCGTCCGTGAGGCCACTGAGGGTGAAACCCTGACCACTCTGGACGGCAATGTGCGTGCGCTGAAGCCCGGTATGCTGGTCATCGCTGACGAGAATAAGCCCATCGGCCTTGCAGGCATTATGGGCGGCGAAAACTCCGAGATTCTGGACGATACCACCACCGTGGTCTTCGAGTCTGCCAATTTCAACGGCACCTCTATCCGTCAGACTGCGCTGGCACTGGGTATGCGTACCGAGTCCTCCGGCAAATTTGAGAAGAATCTGGATCCCATGATGACCGTTCCGGCGGTGCAGCGTGCCTGTGAGCTGGTGGAGCTGCTGGAGTGCGGCGACGTAATGGACGGCATCATCGACATCATCAACTACGTTCCTGCTCCCAAGACGCTGGAGCTGGAGCCTGAGAAAATCAACCGTCTGCTGGGTACCGATATCAGCGAGGCGGATATGGTTTCCTACCTGAACCGGCTGGAAATCGGCGTGGAAGGCCGCACCATCCATGTTCCCTCCTTCCGTCCTGACCTGAACCTGATGGCGGACATTGCGGAGGAAGTGGGTCGCCTGTACGGCTACAACGAAATCCCCACCACCGCCTTCAAGAACTCGACACAGGGCGGCTACACCCCCATGATGCTGCTGGAGAACAAGGCTGGTCAGCTGTGCCGAAGCCTTGGTTACAGTGAAATCATCACCTACTCCTTCGTATCCCCTGCCATCTTCGACCAGATCCGTCTGCCGAAGGATTCTTCCCTGCGCAACGCAATGAAGATTCAGAATCCGCTGGGCGAGGACACCTCCATCATGCGTACCATTGCGCTGCCCTCTCTGATGGACATCCTGTCCCGTAATTACGCCTATCATAACAAGGCCGTCAAACTCTACGAGCTGGCGAAGATTTACCTGCCCGTGGAGGGCGAGGTTCTGCCTCAGGAGCCTAAGATGCTGATGCTGGGCACCTACGGCGAGGGCGCCAGCTTCTTCACCCTGAAGGGCCAGCTGGAGGCCGTTTTCAAGGGTCTGCGCACCAGAAAGACCGCCTATACCGCTGTCAACGACAATCCCTCCTACCATCCCGGTCGCTGCGCCAAGGTCACCATCGACGGCGTAGAAGTTGGCGTGATTGGCCAGGTGCATCCGCTGGTGTGCCAGAATTACGGCATCGATGTGGAGGTCTACTGCGCTGAAATCGATTTCGATAAAGTGTTCTCCCTGCGTCTGCCTGACGTGACCTACACCCCCCTTCCCAAGTTCCCTGCCGTGTCCCGTGACCTGTCGCTGATTTGCGACGAGGCCGTGACTGTTGCGGCGGTAGAGGATGTCATCACCGCTGCCGGCGGCAAGCTGCTCCGGGGCGTAAAATTGTTCGATATCTATCGTGGCACCGGCGTGCCCGATGGTAAGAAGAGCATGGCCTTCTCTCTGGAGCTGCGTGCGGATGACCGTACGCTCACCGACGCAGATTCCGAGGGCGTTGTGTCCAAGGTACTGGCCGCGCTGGCTGACAAGCTGGGCGCTGCCCTCCGGTGATTGCGAAAATTTTCACAAACAGGGGCTTTACACCAAAGTAATTTTAGGGTATAATAGTGATATTCATTGTTAGGAGGTCGATACTATGACAGGAAACACCATCAAATTCACCGTTCCCGGTGACGACAAGCAGAATATGCGCCTGATCCTGCGCACCGTATTCGACGCTCTGAATGAGAAGGGCTACAACCCCATCAACCAAATCGTCGGCTACCTGCTGACTGAAGATCCAACCTACATCACCAACTACAATAATGCCCGCAGCATGATTTGTAAGCTGGATCGGGATGAGCTTCTTCAGGAGCTGGTGCGCTGCTACCTGTTTGGCAAAGAGTAAAACCGCGCAAAAGAGGCTTTTGCCAGAGCAAAAGCCTCTTTCAATTTCATACTCCCCTCCGTCTTACATCAATACCCGTTTCTCAGGTAAATGTTGTTAGTTCGACCGGATATTTCCTATTTCGGTTGACAAAATGGTTGCGATTTGTTACCATTTCCGCATATTCTTTGAAAAGGAGGTTTTATGATGGCTGAAGAAAAGGCAGTTTTGATGTACAAGGGTCACCCCCTGATGCGCAAGGACAATCTGGTCTACTACGGCTCCATGGCAGATTCCCACATCGTCATGCTCCAGATTCTGGAGACCAAGAAGATGGGCGATGCGGATATTGCAACCCGTGTTTCCGTGCAGCTCCAGCTCACCGATCCCAACGCCAGAAGCCGCGACCGCGTGGTCAAGAAGAGCGAAAAGGCAGGTTTCTATACCGCCCTTGACGTTGGCAGCGTCTGGCTGACCAGAGCCCTTGCAGGCAAGTAAGACTATCCACCTTTCCACAGTAAGACGGAGGGCAACGTATGAAACGACTTACACGAACGACCATCATTGCGCTGGCGATGTTTCTTTTTGCCAGCACACAGCAATTCGGTGTATCCGCGAAAGACGGTACCCTGACCACCCATGTAGCTACGGTAGATGCATCATCTCTGCGGCTTCGCTCCGGCCCATCCACCACCTCGGCGACTCTCGACTACGCCTACGAAGGCGAGTATGTTATCATCACCGGCAAAACCGGTCAGTGGTATCATGTCAGCTTCGACCTGACCGACGGATATATGCACGAGGATTATCTGAACACCTACACCGCGAAAAATGTGGAACTGGGCTACGGAGAAGTGAACGCCAATAAGGTGAATGTCCGCTCCGGCCCCGGCACCTCTCACGCCAGGATCGCGCAGGCGAATTCCGGCGAGAAGGCCTATATCATCGGCTTCAACAACCAGTGGTATAAGGTGATATATGATGACGATATTGGCTATATCCGCAGTGACTATCTGGATTTGACCGAGATTCCCTACGAGAACCGGTCATCTACCAAGAAGCCACTGTTTTTTGTTGACGGAAAGTCCACCGGCATCGCCCCCAGCGCTGCGGCGTTAAATGGCACCGGTAGTTCTACCCGTCAGACAATTGTTGCAAACGCGAAAAAACATCTGGGCACCCCCTATGTCTGGGGCGGCTCCACACCAAGCGGCTTTGACTGCTCCGGCTTTGTCCAGTATGTGATGAAGCAGAGCGGCATTTCCCTTCCCCGTACCACTTCGGAACAGGTGAAGGTAGGAACCGCCATCTCGAAAAGCGCTTTGCAGCCCGGCGATCTTGTATTCCTGCAGAATACATACCGTACCGGCGTATCCCATGTGGGAATCTACATCGGTGACGGTAAAATGATTCACGCTTCCAGTTCCAAGGGAGTCACAATCAGTGATTTGTCCAGTTCCTACTACACAAAGCACTACCACAGCTCCAGACGGATTCTCTGATTAACAGATGTATCGGCACCTTCGGGTGCCGATATTTTGCAGAACCCCCTTGATATTTGCAAAAACCGGGTATATAATAGAATAGACTTGTAATATCATTGGATATTACGAAAAGAGAGAAAGGAATGATGATTATGTCTGAAGAACGCAGACCCACTCCGCCACGTAGACGTCGCAAACGTAAATGGCAGTATTACATTCCCACTGTCATCATGCTGGTGTTTGCACTGGTATGTGTAACTGTCATCGGTTGGGTAACTGTTTCCGTGATGGACAGCATCAGCGGCGGCAAGGACCGAACCGGAAACACCAAGCCTCAGGTGTCCTTCAACACCACCACAACGGAAAAGCCCAAGCCCACCGAGCCGACGCCCACCGGTCCGGATGAAGCCGAGGTCGAGAAGCTGATTGCGCAGGCCGATTTCGTTGCTGCGGGATATGATTACCAGAAGGCCATCCAGATGCTCAAAGGCTACGAATTCTACGACGAAGTCCCTGAGATGAAGCGCAAGGTTGTCGCCTACACCGAGGCAGACAGCCAGCTGGTAACTTATGCAAAACCCGAAACCGTCACTCACATCTTCTTCCACTCCCTGATTGTTGATACCGACCGGGCCTTTGACGGCGACTCCGACGAGGACGGCTATAATATGTATATGACCACAGTGGAAGAATTTATCGGCATTCTGGAGCAGATGTACGCCCGGGGTTATGTGCTGATTTCCCCCTATGATTTGGCCTCCGAGGTGACCAATGCCGATGGCACCACCTCCTTCAAGTATGGTGACATCCGCATTCCTGCCGGTAAGACTCCCTTCCTGATGAGTCAGGATGACCTGAACTACTACTGCTATATGGTCGGCTCCGGCAACGGCAAGAACGAAACGCCCGTATTCACCGACGAAACCAATGATGGCTTTGCCAGCCGTATTGTCATTGACCCGGAAACCGGTTATCCCGTTTGTGAATATATCGATGCCGAAGGAAACACCCATTACGGCGACTATGATTTGGTTCCCGTTCTGGAGACCTTCATCCAGCAGCATCCCGACTTTTCCTACCACGGTGCTCGTGCGATTCTCGGCATGACCGGCTATGAAGGCGTATTCGGCTATCGGACCAAGCCCAGCTACGAAGCTGCGCTGAACCAAATGCACGCTGAGGGCAAATACCCCTATACCTACGCCGAAGAAGTTCAGATGGCAAAGGATGTGGCCCAGTGCCTCCGTGACCACGGTTGGGTTCTGGCCAGCCATTCCTACGGTCATCCGGCCTATGGCAACCTGAGCGCAGAACGCGTGGAAGAAGATTCCGATAAGTGGGAGAACACCGTCCAATCCATCATCGGTGAGACGGACGTGATTTTGTATCCCCACGGATCCGACATTCACACCTGGCGTAACTACACCTTCGACAACGCCAAGTTTACCGCTCTTTACGAAGATGGTTATCGTTATTTCTTCAATGTAGACGGAAATACCTACTGGAACCAGCTTGGCTCCAACTACTTCCGTGGCGGCCGCCGGAATCTGGACGGCTATCGGATGTATCACAATCCGGACAAGGTCGCAGACCTGTTCGATGTGAAGGAAGTTTTCGACAAAGCCCGTCCGTTGCCTGTCCCCAGCATTGGCGGTGGAATGTGACCAACTCAAAAAATGCCGACCACAAGGTCGGCATTTTTTAATGCAGTATGGGCATCCTAATTTCAAAAAAGGAGGAGATTCAATGGCAAAGCTTAAGCGGGGCAAGCAAAGCTTCGTTCTGCCGGAACCGCCAATCATTACCCATTGGGCCAGCATTGCCGGAAAAAAGGAGTCGGAAGGCCCGCTGCGTGAATGGTTTGACGATACATGGCATGACTCCTATTTTGGAGAGAAAACATGGGAACAAGCGGAAAAAAGGCTCCAGCAGTTAACGCTGGAAACTCTGATAAAAAAATCCGGAATCAATGCACCGGATTTGGTTCTGTCCGGGGACTTACTGAACCAGTGTATCGGCTCATCGTTCAGTTTGCGCAATACCGGAATCCCCCATCTGGGACTGTACGGTGCCTGTTCGACCATGTCAGAAAGTCTGCTTTTAGCTGCTATGACCGTAGGAGGAGGTTTTGCCGATTGTGTGGTTGCTATGACCTCATCCCACTTTGCTTCCTCGGAGCGGCAGTACCGCTTCCCACTGGGCTACGGTGGACAGCGTACCCCCACCGCTCAGTGGACGGTCACCGGCTCCGGAGCCGCACTGGTACAGCATACAGGCACCGGCCCGGAAATCAACAGCTGTACCATCGGCACTGTCCGGGATATGGGCATCAAGGATGCAAATAACATGGGTGCCGCCATGGCACCGGCCGCCTACGATACTATCCGTACCCATCTTGACGATATGGGCATGGCACCAGAGGATTATGACCTGATCGTAACAGGCGACTTGGGACAAATCGGCAAGGAGACTCTGATGGAACTGGCCCTTCGGGATGGTATCGTATTAGGCGGACAGCTGACGGATTGCGGCACTCTGGTGTTCGATAATGCGACTCAGGATGTTCACGCCGGCGGCTCCGGCTGCGGCTGCAGTGCTATAACCCTCTGTGGCTATCTGCTCAGCCAAATGACCGCTGGGAAATTGCGACGCATTCTGTTTTGCGGCACCGGGGCGCTGCTTTCCCCCACATCGACCCAGCAGGGGCTGCCAATTCCCGGGGTTTGCCACGCCGTCTCAATTTCTCATGGAGGTGCATGATGGACTATTTAAAAGCCTTTCTGGTTGGCGGAATGTTGTGCTTAATAGGTCAGATTCTGATTGACAAAACCAAACTGACCCCTGCAAGGATTCTGGTGAGCTATGTGGTGATTGGCGTCCTTCTTGGGGGAATCGGTGTGTATCAGCGTTTGGTGGACTTTGCGCAAGCCGGGGCGACGGTTCCCCTTACCGGCTTTGGGCACTGTCTGGCCCGGGGTGTACGGGAGGCTGTGGATGCAGATGGTTTCATCGGAATCTTCACCGGTGGACTAAAAGCCAGCGCAGGTGGTATTGCTACCGCCATTTTTTCAGGTCTGACCGTCAGCCTTCTGTTTAAAGCAAAGGATAGATCCTGACATTCTGGGCAAACTACCGTTACGGCCTAGCCGAATACAAAGATTATGGAGGAACCATCCATGAACAAGCAGAATCAGAACAGCAATCAGAACCAGAACAACAATCAGAATCAGAACAACAACCAGAACCAGAATCAGAACAAGAACTGCCGCTAAAAGGTTGTGGGCGTCACCATCAGGTGACGCCCACAATTTTTTACAGTTCCGCAAATTGACCGATTCGGAAGAAATACAAACACATCCGCTTTACCGGCAGATTATAGATTCGAGCCAAAGCCTCAGCATAGGCCCTGACCTGCGGGCGGTAACGGCAAATGGCCTCGTCCAAAGTATCATCAGTAACCTTGTCTGTCTTAAAATCAAGAACCGTGATTCCATCTTTTTCAAGAACTGCACAGTCTACAACACCCTGAAGAAGAATTTTTTCTCCTTCCAGTGCCCGATCAAAAGCAGCACCATCATCCAAAATGGAGAATTTAAACTCCCAGAGAGTCTTTTCCCTGAGGGTTTTCTGCCCCAGCTCTGTTGCGAAAAATCGGCTTATCTGCTCCGGGTCAATCAGTGCCGCCTGCTCTTTTTCCAGCAATCCATCAGCTACCATCTGTTCAATTCTGGCCGCCACATCCATGCCGTCTGTATAGTGGATATGCTGCATCACCGTGTGGACTGCCGTACCAAAGGTAGCGGCCTGTATTTTATTTTCCACGAAAGACGGCTTCCGCCAGCCACCAATAAAAGGTGTAGGGGGCGGTGCATCCTCGGCAATCTCCTGATCCTTGTCCCGACCTTTTCGCTGAGTGGCTGTCTGCTTGGAAGGGGCAACCGTCGCCGCCATATGAGGATACCGGAAAGACAGCCCCTTCCGAAGCCGTTCTACCGCATCCACCGGTAGCTGGGAATCGTTTTCCAGCGTTCCATGCACCGGCTCCACAGAATCCACAATCTCAATTCGCCATGGATGTTCGGAAACCTTTCGTGGCCCGGCATCGCCGCTCACTGCAAAGAACGCCCCTGCCTCCATCCGTGTCAAAGCACCCAATAAAACCCATGTACCAATGCAATTGGCATCCCGAATCGCCAGCTGTCTCTGCCCCAATCGGCACCATGTTGCCAACATACGCAGCTCGTCGTCCAGTTTCAAATCTCGGTAAGTCATGATTAGCCGGTCCTTTGCCCGGGTCATTGCCACATAAAGAATTCGCATCTCCTCGGAAATACTGTCGGCCATAATTCTGGACCGGATGGCTCGTTTTGCCACCGTGGGGTAACGCACTCTGCGGCGGCTGTCCGCTCCGCTGATACCGATGCCCAACTCCTTGTGGGTCAGCACCTCAGCTTTTAGTCCTTCCCGATTGAACTGTCGGCTCAAGCCGCACAGGAACACTACCGGATATTCCAGTCCCTTGGACTTGTGAATGCTGACAATGGAAACGCAGCCCTCACTGCTGCTGTTTTCCGATTGCATTCCTTCCTTTTCCGCCATATCCAGAAAATCCAAAAAGCGTCCCAAATCCTGCTGGCTATCCTCCTGCTTCGCTGCCAGCAGATAGAACGCCTGCAAATTAGCAGCACGAACCTCGCCGTCCTCCATTGCTCCATAAAGGCTATCCATCCGCGTGATGGAGAACGTCTCCTCAATCAGCCGTGTCAATCCCTCCATCCGGGCCACCTGACGTAAAGTTGCCAGCGTATCCAAAAACACCAGCGCCTTTGGCTCGTCGCTGGCCCGAAGGGCATCATAAATGCTACCGAACCGACTCTGTCCACGGATTTTCGCCATATCATCGGCGGTAAAGCCAAATAAGGGGCTGAGCAGCACCGCCACCAGAGGAATATCCAGTTGAGGATTGTGGACCACCTGCAGCAACGATCGCAGAACACTGATTTCCGTAGCCTGTAGCAGCTTACCGCTGCCAGCGGAAGCACAACGGACACCGGCATTTTCCAAAGCGGTCTGGAATGCCTGTCCGGCAGATCCGGGGGCCCGAAGCAGTATCACGATATCCTCTGGTCGGATGGGGCGCATTCCGTTCTTATCCCGAATCAAATGTCCCTCATCCAAAAGTTCCCGGATTCTTTTTGCCACAAAATTGGCCTCAATACCGGATGCGTCCGTATCCCCCCGAATGCCGTACAGTTCCACCTCCGGCTCGCCTATCGGCGCATGGGGCACGCCCTCATACAGCGCCTCCTCCGGCCCATACCATAGGCCACCCACCGCCGGTGACATGCAGGTTTCAAACACACAGTTCGCCGCTGCAAGCACCGCACCACCGGAGCGAAAATTCCGACTGAGCATAACTTTCCGTCCCTCTCCGGCCTTTGCCGTTTCCGCCGGGGCATAGGAAGCATATTTTTCAAGAAAAATCCCCGGATCCGCAAGCCGGAACTGATAGATGGACTGCTTTACGTCACCAACCATAAAGCAATTCTGCCGCTGGTGGGTCAAAGCGCTGTAGATGGCATCTTGCACCGCATTGGAATCCTGATACTCGTCCACCATGACCTCCCGAAACCGGGCACCAACCTCACGGGCCACCGGAGTAATGCCGGTCCTGTTTTTTCCCAGTAGCAAATCCAACGTCCGATGCTCCAAATCGCTGAAATCTAAAATTCTGCGTCGCTGTTTTGCCGAATCGAAGGCCTTGGCGAACCGTCGCACCAGCGTGACCATGCCTCGCACCGCATCGGCGGAGCTACGAAGATCCGCAAGAACCTGCTCCGAATCGTCCGCAAAGCATTTGGTCGCACTGGCGATACCCTTTTTGCATTCATTGCGAACATCCGCAATGGTGCTCCCCAGTTCCTCATCCGACAACTTTTTCACATAGATTCTGCTATATTCGATTTTCTTTCGGCGGACGATTTCATCCCATGTAGTTGCAGCCTGCAAATACTTCATCTGCATCACATCATCCCGGAGGACCGCCGCCACCTTGACACCGCCCTCGTCTTCGTCCGCCAACTCCGTACAACGTTCCAGCGCACCAATGTACAGACCCAGCCGTTCCTTCAGCTCCGCAATCAGCACTTGCCCCCATCGGGTCTGCCCTGCATCGGTCACATTCTCCGTCTCCACCGCCTGCAGGCAGCCATCCAGCCACGCATCGGGATTGAGATGGCAGCGAGCGCTATCATAGACGCTCAGTAGCAGGGGCACAATGGCACTATCGGTGCGTCCTGTGCCCTGCGTGTCGATGAAGGCGGCAATATCAGGTTCCTCATGGATGTACACATACGCCTCCTCCAACACCTGCTGCACCGTCTCCAACCGAAGCTGGCTGCATTCATTTTCCGCCTCCATACGAAAATCCGCACTCAAATCCAGCTGATAGGCAAATTGCCGCAAAAGGTTTCCGCAAAAAGCGTGAACTGTAGAAATCTGAGTCATATACAGCCGCTGGAATTGCTGTTGGAGATGTCGGTTTTCCGGATCTTCTGCGATTTTTTCCGACAGCTTTGCTGCGATTTTCCCACGAAGCTCCGCAGCGGCAGCCTTCGTGAAGGTAATAATCAGAAATTCGTCAATATTGGCAGGGTCAGTGCTGTCGCACAGATAGCCCATCAGCCGATCCACCAGCACCTTCGTCTTACCGGAACCGGCCGCCGCAGAAACCAGCAACTTTCCTCCCCGGTTCTTCACTGCCTGTTCCTGTTGAGGTGTCAATTGCTCAGCCATGGTCGGTCACCTCCTTTTCGATTCGCTCCCAGAATTCCTCCGCCGATACCCCCTGATAATTCCGCCGTCCCTCAACCTGATCCTTATTGCAGACCGCCCCATAGGGACAAAATCTACAGGCATTATGACTAGTCCCTCGGGTGTAAGGATTGGGATCGACCTTTCCGGAAGCAATATCATCCACCATTCGCCCCAGCACCTGAAAGACATACTGCTCCAGCTGGCGCATCTGGGCACGGTTAGCGATATTTCCGGTGAGCGTGCCATCCTTCTTGCGGTTACAGCTGAGCCGGGGCATCCCCTCCTGAGGGTCCATTGCCTCCAGTGCCAAATCATCATCCAGCAAAAGTCCTCGACGTTTCCATTCATCCTGTCTTTTTTTGGATTCATCCTCCTGTGCGCCATCCATCAGAACATAGGGCACCCGGGCCGGAAAATACTGCACACCAGCGGGAATTGGCTTATCGCCTACCACTTTCTGCCCCTGCTGACGTAATGCAAACAGGTAAAGGAGCATCTGCAGTCCTACCCCATTCATCACATCGCAGTAGTCCCAATCCTTTTTACCGGTCTTGTAGTCCACCACCCGGAAAAAGTTCGCTCCTCCAATCCGATAGCCATCTACCCGATCCACAAACCCCTGAAGTTCTGCGCACATGGACTGGGAAGGAATCTGAATTGGTGGCAAATCTCCCCCTTCACCAAAGTGCAACTCCACATCCAATGGCTGAAACAGGCTCTGACTCAGCTCTTCCCACAGTTCCCGGACCACCATTTCTAGCTCACCGATGTTCCTACGAAGCAGATATGACACCCGTTCCGATTCCAAGCCACTAAAATGCGCTTCGGCATATGCATCAGTATGTTTTTTTGCCAGCTCCATAACCTTTTCCATGGATGTCTTATGGAATCCGCCCTGGGCCATCACGTCCTCCACGGTATGCTCCAGCACATCGTGGACAAACGTGCCAAATTCCGCAGGATCCACCGTAGCTTCTTTCCGCTCCCTTACCGCCAGTCCGTATCTCAAAAAATACCACAATCTGCATTCTGCCTGCCGGTCCACCTGCGAAGCAGACAGCACCAAATGGTCGCCATACAATGCATCCACCTGAGGTCTCTGCAGGCAGCCCAGTTCATACGCTTTGCGTTGGCAAAGCCGGGCATACTGCTCCTCCAGCCCCAGCTGTTGCGCCGAAGTCCCGGCATTCCATCGGGTCAGATAGCAAGCCGCGTCATAGGCATCCGTCGTGGTAAAACCAGTATCCGCCAAACATTCTCCACCGGCCATTTCCCTAAGCCGCCGATACACAAAGGAAGGCTGACCACTGCAGTCGGAAACCGTCACGGTTTCCTCCGCACCGCAGAACACGCCGTATACCTCCGCAAAACTGGCCTGAATGCCTTCCAAAGCACCGCCGGTCAGCTGCACATCCAGCTTACGAAGGGTAACACGCTCCTGATCTGTCAGTAGGCCTCTGCTCCCACTATACCCCGGCAGACTTCCTTCTTCTGCACCCAGCACGAACAGATGCTTCTGCCGCTGGCATCTCATAGCGCTGACCGGGCCGACCGTCACGGAATCCAGCACCGTGGGAATCGTTCCTACATCATATTGCCCCAGCAGCAACGCAAGAAGTCGCCGGAAGGCATCTCCCTCCCAGACTGTCTCCCCCAACGTATCATACAACTGCTCCAGTGCACAGATAATAATCTCCCACAGCTGATTAAGAATCTGGGCGGTACGCTGATCCGTTTCCTCCGCCAGCTTGCTCAAATGCCGTGCCAGCCTGATATCCTCCACAAAGGTGTATAGTGCCGTCACCTGATTTATCAGCTTTGCAGCAGACTGGAATCCCTTTCGTAAACGAAGTAGCGGCTGCATCACCTGTTGACGAATTTGTTCCAGCCGGTCCAGTCGCCGACGGGCATGGCTACCCCATTTTCCACTAAGTCCGTCCGGGTGCTCCGTCCATTGCTGTTCCCACTTTGCTCCAGTGATATTCCAAATCACCACATAGTTTTCAACCAAATCGTATGTATCCGAATCCAGCGGAGAAAGCATGGAACGCAGATAGCCCAGCATGGTTTTCTGTTCAAAGCCATCCAGCACCGCATCCAGCGCCGTCAACACCGTCGTCACCGCCCCCTTGGACAGCACATTTTCGGTGCCGGACAGATACACTGGTATCCCCTGCCGTCGAAAAATCAGGCTCAGTACGCTTCGGTAGGTGCCCATATTGGCGCAAACCACACCAATATCCCGATAACGGCAACCATCTTGCACCAAGGCCTGAATGTCCGCCGCCAGTGCGGTGCATTCCTGATGCACCGAATCCGCCTGTCGAACCCGAACACCCTTTGCAGGAGAAATCGGCCCCTGAAATAGCCCCTGTCGCATGGTCTGCAACGGTGTTCTAGTATCCGGGATAACGGTGATTTTGACCTCCACACCGGCCCGCCGGGCACATTTGATAATCTGTGCGGCGGTTTCTCCTGCTTTTTCAAAGGCAGGGGCCTTGGAGTCTACCCGGTCGCATTCCAGACTCACAGTTACATCCTGCGAAAATCGAATCAAATGCTCCAATATCGCCAAATGCTGCCGGGTGTAATCCGGAAACCCATCGATATAAAACCGATGACGTTCAGCAAAATCGCTGTCCTCCATCTGTTCCAGGACCCAATTCATCAAATCCCGAGGATCTCGCTTGCCACGCTGGCACAACGCATCATAGGTCTCCAGCAGCAGCGACAGTTCCTCCAGCTTCTGTGCCAGAACGCCCTCCGTCTGTTGGGAAGCCTTTTTCAAGTCCTCAGCGCAAATGCAGCAGCGCTTGAATTCATCCACCGCATCCACCATCTGGCTCAAGAATTCCGGTTTCGTTTCCACTGCGGCATAGGCCTTCAACCTGCTATGGAGTTGGCGAGCCGCCGCTGCCATTGCCACCACCCGTCCGCCATTGTCAAGGCACGCAGGCAGCCCTTGCCCAATCCACTCTGCCACTCGCCGGGCCAATCTGGAAAAGGACAGCACTTCCGCATACCGACTAGCCGTGTCACCGGCTACGGCACAAAGTCGCCGTTCCATATCGTGACTTATCAGTTCCGGAATCAGCAGAACCCGTCCCTTGCGCATAGCGGCAACATCTGCCGCCATGCGTCCGAGCAATTCATCTGTGTTTGCAGTTCGATCTGTGCCAATAATCAGTTCCAGCATAGACCCACCGCCTTTCTCTATAATGAATTCATTCTACCACAAAACACGCCCCATTTACAGTACATCCTTGTAAATCAGGCAAAGAAATTTTCAATCCTGCCCATCCAATCCAGCAGAAAAAACCGTACCTGATACTCTTTGCGTCCAACGATGGCACCGCTGAGACTGTCGGACAGTCCGGCCTCCACCGCAACAGCCGTCACGCCGTCGCTGGCGGCAGGAACGCACAGCCCCGGAAATACCACACACCACCAGTTTTGTCCCTGACCGCTGCCAATAGTAACCCGAAGAGAATCGTATACGCCAGCCGGAAGCGTAAAAGTATCATACTGCCGGGTGTCAAAGGGCTCCCGTTCCAATGTCACTGTAGCCCGATTCGTGCTTCCAGCCTCCGCCAGTGTCTCATTAGCGACCTGTTCCAATTTTTCCAGTCTGGAACAGATTAGAGCCTGTGCCTGCTCCTTCGTATCCACCCGGGCCATATCCTTCTCCAAGGTGGCAATGATGGCATCTCGGACCTGCAACTTTAACGCTTGATCTTCCTTGCTGTCGGAATTTGCCACAACGTGCAGCCGCAGCAACTCATTTTGCAGCTCACACTTATCGCCGTATATCGTACCGAGGTACACCAATGCGGCAGCCAGTACCAGAACCAGAATTCGTTTGATAATTTTGAACATAAAAACACCGTCCATACTGAAATAACTCCAGTATGGACGGTTTTTGTAACAATTAAACAGGCTTAGCAATATAAACCTGAGGATAATTCTCCCGAAGCATATTGCATATTACAGCAGCAATCTCAAACTCCGACACCATGCAGAACACCGCCGATCCGGATCCGGTCATGATATGACCGATAGATCCATAGGTGTAGAAGATAGACTTGATATAGTTCAGCTCCAGATGCTCCTCTGTCACCACGGGATCAAAAACGTTGCATAAATTCTGCGCCACCTTGCTCAAATCGCCAGCCACCAGTGCGCTTTCCATGGCCTGATGGTCAGGGCGATGCGCAATGACCTTTTCATCCAGCTTGCGATAAAGC
Organism: Faecousia sp.; assembly: GCA_045541155.1. Classification (GTDB taxonomy): domain Bacteria; phylum Bacillota; class Clostridia; order Oscillospirales; family Oscillospiraceae; genus Faecousia. The sequence goes on along the minus strand of JAZQIN010000120.1, from coordinate 28,117 downwards.
TCTGGTGTGGAAATGGGAAAATCCGGCTTGACCACCACAAATACGCAATCCGGCATATTCGGTAGTTTGCGCAGTCGTTCACCCCGGCCTTCACACATAACCGTGCCGCCCACCACGCAGAAAGGCACATCGCTGCCCACCTGAGCACCCAGCTCCGCCAATGCTAAAATCGACAGCGGATTGCCATAGTGCCGATTCAGCGCCCGCAGCACTGCCGCAGCGTCAGCACTGCCGCCACCCAGACCGGCTTCACTGGGAATGCGCTTGGTGATGCGAATTTCCAGTCCGTCAGGATCCTTGTTCATGGTATCGCAATAGACCTTTGCAGCCTTCCACGCCAAATTCCGCTGGTCGCATGGAATCCCTTCCTTATCGCAGCGCAGGACCCATGGCTTTCCGGTGCCAATATCCAGCTCAATATCATCCCGGAGGGAAATGGTCTGCATGACGCTTTTCAAGTCATGATAGCCATCGGGACGCTTGCCAAGCACATCCAGTGTCAGATTCACCTTAGCGTAAGCTGGTTCAAAAATCGTCGTCATTTGATTTTACGTCCTTCCAGATAATATCTTTTTTCCCGGGCATGGCCCATGGAGAAGGTTTTGCGAGGCAGCGCACCGCCGGAGATGACCCCCCGGAACAGCTGATGCTTCTCCATCGCCGGCAGGAGGAAGCCGATGGCGTTATCCTGCTGCGCCAGTTCCCTGACCTCCTCATCACCGTGGATGTAGTCAATCTGACCAGCGTTATCCACCAGCCATCTGTCAAGGAATTCCTGCAGCACCGCCACCGCCAGTTCTCCCCGATTTCGATCCAGCGACAGCGTGCCAGACTGGCCTCCAATAACCCACTGCACCTCAAATCCACCGTCGGCACAGATTTCCTTCATATCCGCCAGCAGCTTCAGGGCATCCACGCCGGTAATGATTCGATGAATCGGCGCAAATACCAGCGACGGGTCGTGAATGTTCTCCAGCTCCACCAGAGAATACCGAGCCGGATGATTGGACAAATCCACCTCAGGATTCGCCGCCTTCAATGCCTCATAGCAGCTCTTGGCAGTGGCAAGGGAATGGTTGCCATCGCCCACCGCCAGAAGCACAGACGCACCGGACAGGCCTTCGTACTTTTTATCGATTGATGCGGCGAAGGCATCCAGCCGCTGATCAAAGGCCTTTGCAGCCTCGCCCTGGAGCAGCCAGCCACAAATTCTTCCGCCCTGCTCCATAAGTTCAAAATCATAAAGCAGCGGCAGCGAATCACGAATCTGGGCAATCGGCTCAATCAACTGCTTCTGGTCATCATCGCAGAGCATCAGCACATGAGGCAGCTCGATAGCTGCATCCTTACGTACACGTTGACGAGGCGGAATGCGCTCCAGTACCGTCTTTTCCGTGGCACGAATGGGAGATTCGGAGCCAACATGGTAGTCATAGCCCTCCAAATCCACAGCACCCAACAGGCCGGGACGAACAGAGCCGTCTGCCAGCGTCCGCTCCACATATATATACGAATCCGGGTAAACGGCAAACACATTTTCCTTTAAATACCGCTCCATCGCAGCATTGATGGCCTTGACGGCCTCCGCCTCATTGGTTCCACCCAGCTCTGCCTCGGGAAGAATCATGTGGATGGTGGACGGACCATCACCAGCAGTGGCACGGACACGTTTCCAGTATTCGGGGTCCGATGTAAACTGATCACAGGCAATGACCGACCATTGCTCCATCTGCACTTCTCTGGGCAGCAAAATATCGGTGCTTTTGAAAATACGCATAAGCGTTACCTCATCTTTCTATCCAAGTATGGCATATATCATAAAGTCATTATATCTGAAAACTTCGTTTCCGTCAACGGCGAAAGTATAGAACCGCTGAATCCGGGAAATCTAACGGCAGAATAACCTGAAAAGGAGGAAACAAACATGATTGATACGCTTGCGCTGATTCTTTCCATCGTTGGCTGCCTGAACTGGGGACTGGTGGGCATATTCCAGTTTGATTTGGTCGCATGGCTGTTCGGTGGACAGGACGCACTACTGAGCCGCATCGTCTATACGCTGGTGGGTCTTGCCGGCGCATGGTGCATTTCGTTCCTGTTCCGCAAAAGCAATTGCGGTTGCGACGAATAAATGACGGGCGTGCTGCGAAAACAGCACGCCCGTATGATATTAAGCTTCCTTGACCCGCACGATGCAGGTCACTTCCTCGTCACCGAATTTAGCGGTAACGGTAGTCTTGCCGGCACTCACACCAGTCACCACACCGCCGGAAACGGTGGCAATACTTTCATCCGCTGAGGTCCAGACGATTTCTGAAACATCCAACTCGCCGCTGTACAGGTTCCACTTTCCGCCCACCGCAATGGTAAAATCGCTGCGATTCAGCACCAGCGTGGCGGTGGTGGTATCCTCGTCCTGCTCCGGAGGTACAGGCGTCACATCCGGCTCCGGATTGGATCCGATGCCCAGCTTATCCAGCGCTTTCTGAGAGACATGGACCATGCAGACAGCCTTCTGGCCCTTGTACTCTGCGGTAATCTTCGTAGAGCCGAGGGAAGCCGCAGTGACCACGCCATTCTTCACCGTTGCCACGCTCTCTCTGGAGGAGGTCCACTTAATCTGCGTCGGGTCGATGTCACCCTGGTACAGGTTCAAGGTGGGGAAGACATCATCCAGTGTAACATCACTGTAGCGCAGCTTCAGAACCACCGTCTCATCGGGCTCGTCGGTGGGGTCATCTGTCGGGTCATCGGTAGGATTATCCACAGGATCATCCGTCGGATTGTCAGTAGGATCATCAATCGGGTCATCCGTCGGGTCATCGGTCTCAAATTCGCACTTAATGGCAATAACCGCCTCAATCTCGCCGCACTTGACCGTAATGGTCGCCTCACCGGCACCGATTGCTGTCATAACGCCGTTTTGATCCACTCTGACCACATTTTCATCACTGGACAGGAAGGAGAATGTATCGGTAGTATCCTCCGGCTCTGCCGTAATCATCGTCTTCAGATCCGCTCTGGCATCCAGCGCCTCGAGAACAACAGGCACCTCGGGGACTTCCAGTGCGGTGCAGACCTTATCCTCAACTACCGGATCTTCAACGATGGGCGCTGTCTCCGTGGTAGGAACCGTCGTAGAGCGGCTGTACTCACGTTCATCTGTCGGCTGCATGAACCGAATCACGATATAGCTGGCAACGGCAATAATCGCCAGCAGCAGCAAAACCACGATGATAATAAGGCCTTTATTGGAGACCTCCTCCAACTCCTCGGCATCATCGTAATCGTCCTCGTAATCATTCTCAGGCGCATCCTCCGGCATCAGCGCAGGCATCTGGGCACTCTGGGCTGGTGGAACGAACTCCGGACTTTTCTGGCTGGCCTTCAGCCGTTTCCTCACATTGGACTTGGAGAACCGGCCGCCTTTTACATATGTATAGCCGCCGGCTTCTTCTGTATTTCCAGCAGATGTCTGTCCGCCGTCAGATTTGACACAGTCGCAAATCGGGCAGCGAGCTTCGGTCTCGGGATAGTCCGTTCCGCAGACATCACAAATGACCTTGTTCATACTTTACCTCCATTCCGGCACAGATAGCATCTGCACCTTTTGTCTCCGCCATTATATCACCTGATCCCAAATAAAACAACCTCCCTGTCAAACAATTTACAAAAATTTATCTATCTGTGTGTCCTCAAACCGGTCCTAAGATGCCTTACAGCAGAATTCGACACAAGATTATCCCTGAAAAACAGAGAAAAGCAGTTGCATTTTTCGAAGAAATTGATTATGATATAGAAAGTTTGACAAATGGAGGTGATGGAAGTGTCTGAATGTAATCCCCTGCCCTCGCTGCTGGATGGATTGATTTGTGGCGAACCGGTCAGGGAATACCGTGGCATCCAGTGTTGCCCGGCCCTGCGAGAGGAAACCGGCGAACGATATATGGTCAAAATCATTTCCATCCCTGCCACCCAGAACCAGCTGGAAGCACTGCTGCTGACCGGAGCCTTCGCCAATGAATTGAAGGCGTTGGAGTATTTTGCAGATCAGTCCAGCGGCGTGACGCAAGAGGCAGAGATACTGGACCGGCTGAGCAAGACAGAAGGATATCTCCCCTATCAGGGCACCCAAATCGTCCAGATGCAGGATGCAGTGGGCTATCACGTCTATTTACTGGCCCCCTACCGAGACTCACTGGAGGAACAGCTTTGCCGTGCGCCATTGACTCATCTGGCTGCAGTCAATCTTGGACTGGATATGTGCGCCGCCATGGCCGCCAGTCGCCGGGCAGGCTATCTGCATCTAAACCTGAAACCCTCTAACATTTTCCTTACAGAGAATCGTGGCTACTGCATCGGTGATCTCGGCTTCATGCGACTGTCGTCGCTGAGCTTTGCCTCTTTCCCGGAAAAATACCGCAGTGTCTATACCGCTCCTGAAATTCAGGATGCCATGTCCCCCATGAACCAGACGTTGGACATTTACGCACTGGGACTGACGCTGTATCAGGTATTCAACAACGGTCAATTGCCTAATGCCGCCGGTCAAACGGCACCACCGCCGCAATATGCCGACTATGAAATGGCCGAAATCATACTGAAGGCCTGTGCGCCACAGCCGAAAGATCGCTGGCAGTCCCCTGCCGAGATGGGACAGGCCCTGGTGGAATATATGCAACGGAACGAGGTCAATGATGTGTCCATCATTCCACCTCCCATTGAGCTTCTGACTGCCGAAGATGAGCCGGAGGAGTTTCTGACTGAAGAGGAGAACGATGCGGAGCTGGCATCCCTTCTGGCGTTGATTCCCGATGAGGAGCCGCCTCCCCCAGAGGAGCCGGAACCGGAAGAAAATCAACTGCCTTCTTCTGAATCTGAGGTTGAAGAAACCATTCCTGTCGAGGAAGCATCCGAAGAAGCACCAGAGCCGGACACACCTCCCCCCACCCCCGACGAAGAACGCACCGAAGACGGTGTAACCAATGAAGTGGCACAAATGCTGGCGCAGGCCGATGTTCTGATAGAGCACGAGCTGCCTGAGCCGGTGGTGGCGCCGGACCCAATAGAAATACCAATACCGCCGCCGATTCCACCGGAGCCGGAGCCTGAACCAGAGCCACCTACCGAGCCGGCCCCCCCTCCCGAGGCTGTGGAAGAATCACCGGTCCCAGAGCAGGAGGATTCCCCTCAAGAGGTTCCTGACGAGGCGGATGACGATGAGGAGACATACGACATGCCCGAAAAGACGAAAAAGAGAATTTCTACCCGCCTTATCATCCAGATTGTAGCCATTGTTTTGGCTCTGGCGGCCCTCGGCGGTTTCGGTATCTATTATTATAATCATGTCTACACCCAGACCATTGACGGGCTATCCATTTCCGGCGCGGATGATCAGATTATCGTCCGGGTAGATACCAAGGCAGACAACAGCAAGCTGACCGTTGTCTGCACCGATGCCTACGGCAATACTGTCCAGTCTTCTCTGATTTCCGGCGTGGCTATCTTTAACGGCATGCAGCCAGATACCCGGTACGATATCGAAATTACCATCTCCGGCAATCACAAGCTTGTGGGCGACACCACTGGTGTGTTCACCACCGGCAGCCAGTCCAAAATCGTCAACTTCACCGCCGTCAACGGAAACGAGGACGGCTCTGTAGTGCTGAGCTTTAACGTCATGGGTCCTGATTGTGACAGCTGGATGGTGGAGTATTTTGCGCCGAATATTCCTTCCAAGAACGTGACCTTCGAAGGTCACCGTGTGGAACTGACCGGGCTGAACGTAGGCGTTGTCTACACCTTCCGCCTGTCCCCTGCCGACGAACTGTACCTGACCGGCGAGCACCGCATCGATTACAAGGTACAGGGTACCATTCTGGCTGAAAATCTGACCATTTCCGCATACTACACCAATTTCATGAGCATCACTTGGGATGCGCCTCTGGGTGTAAAGGATACCAATTGGATTGTGCGCTGTTACAACGAGGCCGGCTATGACCAGACCGGTGAGACCACCGGTAATTCGTGGATTTTCTCTGATCTGGATGGAAATCCGGAGTATACCATCACGGTCACTGCGCAGGGCATGACCCAGAGCGTTAGCATTACCACCGAAGGACAGACTCCCATCGAAGTCCCTAATCAGGGCGGCAATAATAACGATACTCAGGACCCTAATCAGGGCGGTAACAACAACGATACCCAGAACCCTGATCAGGGCGGTAACAACAACGATACCCAGAACCCTGATCAGGGCGGTAACAACAATGATACCCAGAACCCTGATCAGGGCGGTAACAACAACGATACCCAGAACCCTGATCAGGGCGGTAACAACAACGATACCCAAAAGCCTAATCAGGGCGGTAATAACAACGATTCTCAAAATCCCGGACAGGACTCCAGCGAGGAGGTTCTTGTCGTCACTGGCTTCCGTGGCACGACCTCCGTTGCGCCTTGGAACATGGAATTGAGCTGGAGCTACATCGGCAAGAAGCCTTCCGGCTGGATTCTCAGCTATACCACAAACGGTGGCAAGCCCATCGTTATCAAATGCTCTGAAAATAACATCAATATCATTGTGTCCCCCGAAAGCATCTATGTTTTTGAGGTGAGACCTGCTGATGATGTAAAATATGTTTGCGACCCCTGGACGTATACATCCCACAAGGGCTATTACAGCGGCAACGGTTTCGATGCCGCCACTGCGCAATTCGAGTTGAAATCTGATGGTAAAACCGTCACCAGCTTCCCTTCCAGCGCAAAAGTCCATATCTGCACCAACTACAACGGCGTTGACAGCACCTCATCTGAGAAGATTAACGTCACGTTCGTCATTCGTAACGACCGGGGCGACATTATCAGTGCCCAGTCTGAAAGCATCCCTTGGAATCAGATGTGGGAGGGCGATTCCTGTAAGCTCCTGATTCCGAATCTGCCCAAGGAGAAGGGAACCTACGCCATCGACCTGTTCTTCAACTACTTCTATGTGGCCTATCAAGACTTCCGCATCAAGTAAATCCCATCGTCTGTCATCCAATTTAAGGGATGACAGACGATTTTTCGAATTTGCCTCTTGCAATATTCCGTCACCCATGGTATAATGTCCACAGCTTGTGTATTTGGAGGCAAAATTCATGCTTCACATCAACGTCGCCGCACAGTTTTACTTTAGCTACTATTACTTTTTTGCTTCAAAAAGGTAATAGAGATTTGTGCTGCACAGATTTTACAAAAGCTGTAAAGATGTATTTCAAAACGCCGCACGGATCAAATCCGGGCGGCGTTATTTTGTTAGGAGATGTTTTCAATGATTGCAATACTCAAACACGGCACCACCCCCGAGCAAACCCAGCACCTGATTGACTGGCTTGCTCGCATGAACATGGACGTCCATGTATCCGAGGGTAAGGAAGTGACGGTTCTCGGCCTAATTGGCGATACCAGCCGTGTAGACATGGAGCTGCTGAGCAGTTTAGAGATGGTGGAATCTGTGAAACGAGTATCCGAGCCCTTCAAGCAGGCCAACCGCAAGTTCCACCCCAAAGACACCGTAATTCAAGTAGGCGATGTAAAGATTGGCGGCGGCAATTTCGCCATGATGGCCGGTCCCTGCAGCGTCGAATCCGAAGAGCAGATTATCGAGGTGGCCAAGTCTGTCAAGGCCTCCGGAGCCAACATTCTCCGGGGTGGAGCCTTCAAGCCACGTACCTCCCCTTACGCCTTTCAGGGTATGAAGGGCGAGGGCATCCAGCTCCTTCTGGAGGCCAAAGCCGAGACCGGTCTGCCCATCGTCACAGAAATTATGAACATCTCCACACTGGACCTGTTTAGCGAAGTAGACATCATTCAGGTGGGTGCCCGGAATATGCAGAATTTTGACCTTTTGAAGGAGTTGGGTAAGACGAATAAACCCATTCTTCTGAAGCGTGGCCTTGCCAATACCCTGCAGGAGCTGCTGATGAGCGCCGAGTACATTATGAGCGAAGGAAACGAAAACGTCATGCTCTGCGAACGGGGCATCCGGACCTTTGAGACCTATACCCGTAACACACTGGACCTTTCCGCCGTGTCCGTGCTTCACGACCTGAGCCACCTGCCGGTGATTGTAGACCCCAGCCACGCCACTGGCAAAGCCAAGCTGGTCCCCCCCATGGCAATTGCCGCCACCGCCGCTGGTGCCGACGGCCTCATCATCGAGGTTCATAATGACCCGGCCCACGCCATGTGCGACGGTGCTCAGTCCCTGACCCCCACCCAATTCGACGAGTTGAATAAGAGAGTGGGCAAAATTCGGGAGGCGATTGTATGACCGTCGGTATTCTGGGCCTTGGTCTGATTGGTGGCTCTTTGGCCCGTGCCTACGCTCTGGAGGGTCATCGCGTGCTGTGCAGTGTCCGCAACGAATCCATGCTTTCCTTCGCCATGCTTGCCGGAGCGGTAGAAGCCCCTCTGACTCCCGATAATATGGCACAGTGTGACCTGATTCTTTTGGCGATTTATCCTGAAGGTTCCGCCGCATGGCTGGAGCAGAATGCCCCCCACATCCGCAAGGATGCGCTGGTAATCGACTGCTGCGGCGTCAAGCAGGAAATCTGCCAGCGCTGCTTCCCGGTGGCGAAACAGTATGGCTTCACCTTTGTTGGTGGACATCCCATGGCCGGCACCCAATTCTCCGGCTTCAAATACAGCCGTGCGAACCTGTTTGAAGGGGCACCCATGGTGCTGGTACCAGACCGGTTCGACGATATCGAGCTACTGGACCGGGCAAAAAGAGCACTGGCCCCCTGCCATTTTGGTTCTTTCTCCGTCACAACTGCAGCGGACCACGACCGGATGATCGCCTTTACTTCCCAAATGCCCCACATCGTCAGCAACGCCTTCATCAAATCCCCCACGGCGCTTGACCATAAAGGCTTCTCTGCTGGCAGCTACAAGGATCTGACCCGAGTTGCATGGCTTAACCCTCAGATGTGGGCAGAACTGTTCCTGGAAAACAAACAAAATCTGCTTTTCGAGCTGGATACCCTGATTGAAAGCCTGAAGAAGTACCATGCCGCCATTCAAAACGATGATGAGAAGACGCTTGTTGCCCTGTTGGATGAGGGAAAGCGCCGGAAGGAAGAGGTAGACGGATGAAAACCATCGAAGTCAGCGCATCAAGAAAATACGATGTGGTGATTGGCAGCGGACTGTTGCCCACGCTGGGAAAACGAATCAAGAAGCTATGTAAAGCCACCAAGGCCGTGGTTGTCAGTGACAGCAATGTCTTCCCCCTGTATGGAGAGGCAGTCACCCAGAGCCTTCGTGACACAGGCCTTTCGGTCAATCATTTCGTATTTCCCGCCGGAGAAGAAAGCAAAAACGGAAGTGTATACTTGGAACTTTTGAACTTTCTTGCGGAAAATCAGCTGACACGGACTGACTGCCTCATTGCATTGGGTGGTGGTGTCGTGGGAGATATGACTGGTTTTGTCGCAGCGACCTATCTCCGGGGCATCGCTTACATCCAAGTGCCCACCACTTTGCTGGCGGCGGTAGATTCCTCCGTCGGCGGAAAAACCGCCATTGATCTTCCAGCAGGCAAAAACCTCTGCGGCGCATTCTGCCAGCCTCGTCTGGTGCTCTGCGATACCGATACATTGGACACGCTCCCGGCAGACATTTTTCGCGACGGCTGTGCAGAGGTCATCAAGTACGGCATTCTTTATGACGAGCGCCTGTTCTCCGATTTGGAGCACACCGGACTGGACTTTAACCGGGAGGCCGTCATTGCCCGTTGCGTGGAATTGAAGCGTGATGTGGTAATGCAGGATGAATTCGACACCGGTGCCCGGATGAGGCTGAATCTGGGCCATACCATCGGCCATGGTGTGGAGGCCTGTAGCGGTTATCAAATCCCCCACGGTAAGGCAGTGGCCATCGGAACCGCTATCGTCGCCAGAGCCGCCGTGACCAACGGTCACTGTTCTAAAGAAACCAAAGATCAGATTCTGCGCATACTGGCCCTGTTTGGACTTCCCACCGCCTGCGATTTTACGGCGGAGAATTTGCTTCACAGTGCCCTGTCCGACAAAAAACGTGCCGGTAACACGGTTAGTCTGATTATTCCCCGAGCCATCGGACGATGCGACATCTGCCCTATTTCTGTTGAAAATCTTCTACCCTTTATCAAGGCAGGTCTTTAATATGGACATCACCATCCAGCCGGGCAAACTGTCCGGCACCATCCGTGCTATTCCCTCCAAATCACAGGCTCACCGGCTTTTGATATGCGCTGCCTTTGCGGACGGCCCCACCGTCCTTTTCTGCCCAGACACCAACCGGGACATCGAAGCCACCGTGGACTGCCTGAATGCTTTGGGTGCACACATTCTGCGTACAGCAGATGGCTACACTGTTGCACCGATTCGTGTCATTCCCCAGCAGGCAACACTGGATTGCTGTGAAAGCGGCTCCACCCTGCGCTTTATGCTGCCCATCGTAGGCGCATTGGGGGTGGATGCCACCTTTCTGATGGCAGGACGGCTACCCCACCGCCCTCTATCCCCTTTGTGGGAAGAGATGGAGCGGATGGGCTGCGCCCTATCCCGTCCTACGGATATCTCCCTGCGCTGTCAGGGGAAGCTACGCAGTGGTGAATATACCATTTCAGGTGGTGTTTCCAGCCAGTTCATCACCGGACTGCTGTTCGCCGCAGCTTTATTGCCCGGTAACAGCGTCATCCATATCACCGGAAAACTGGAATCAAAGCCCTATGTCGATATGACCTGTCGGGCAATGGCAACCTTCGGCATTGACACCGAAAACTACGCTGTAATAGGCAGACAAAAATTCCATACGCCCGGGGACCTGACCGTAGAAGGTGACTGGAGCAACGGTGCCTTCTGGCTGGCTGCTGAAACGTTGGGCAGCCATCTGACCGTTACGAATTTGTCCTCCAACTCCCCTCAGGGTGACCGAATGGCAGCGAAGTACCTGTCTGCGCTGGATGACTGCATCACCATCGATGCAACCGACACACCGGACCTGGTGCCAATCCTCGCTATCGTGGCTGGTGCCAAAAATGGCGCAGTATTCACCAATTGCGGTCGGCTGCGGTTGAAGGAAACAGATCGGTTAGCCACTACCTCGGCAATGATTCACGCCCTTGGCGGCAAAGCGGTAATTCAGGGGGATACCCTGATTATCTCCGGGACCGGCTACCATGGCGGCATCGTCGATGCCACCAACGACCACCGTATTGCCATGTCCGCAGCCATTGCCGCCACAGTCTGTAAGGAACCGGTCACAATTCACAACGCCCATGAGGTCAAAAAATCCTATCCCTCCTTCTGGGAGGACTATAAAATGCTTGGAGGACGCTATGAGCAGTACATACGGTGAATCCCTGAAATTATCCATTTTCGGTCAATCTCATGGGGCTGCCATTGGGATGACGCTAGACGGCATCCCTGCCGGACTTCCTGTAGATTTGGACGAATTGCAGATTTTCCTAAATCGTCGGGCACCGGGCCAAAACGACTGGTCAACTCCCCGTAAAGAAGAGGATAGACCGGAATTCCTTTCCGGACTTCTGGACGGCTATACCTGCGGTGCCCCAATTGCTGCTGTGATTTACAATAAAAACACCCGTTCCGGTGATTACACTAACCTGAAAGATTGCCCACGCCCCGGTCACGCAGACTATACCGCCCAAATTAAGTACGGCGGCTTTCAAGATGCCGCCGGAGGCGGACATTTCTCCGGCCGGCTCACCGCTCCTCTGTGTATCGCCGGTGGGCTATGCAAACAGTGGCTGGCGGAGCTTGGAATCCAAATTGGAGCGCATATCAGTGCCATTGGCGACTGCGAAGATGTCATGTTCGACCCCCTCGCGCCACAACTGCACGCTGTGGGTGAGGACTTCCCCGTTCTGGATGGCGCTTCAGGTGCAGAGATGAGAGAACAGATTGCCGTCGCCCGCAAATCCGGCGACAGCATCGGCGGCACGATAGAGTGTGCAATCACTGGTTTACCTGTGGGCCTTGGCGAGCCGATGTTTGGCGGTGTAGAGAGCCGAATCGCTCAAATCGTTTACGGGATTCCTGCAGTCAAGGGCGTGGAATTTGGTGCCGGTTTTGATGTCTCGTCCATGCTGGGCAGTGAAAACAATGACGGCTATACCGTCAACAACGACAATATCCAAACCCTTACCAACCACGCCGGCGGTATTCTCGGAGGTATCACCAGCGGCATGCCCGTCATTTTCCGTGCGGCCTTGAAGCCTACCCCCTCCATCAGCCGCCCACAGCAAAGCGTCCGGCTGTCTGCAATGGCCGCCGATTCTTTAATTGTCAAGGGTCGGCATGATCCCTGCATCGTCCCCCGGGCCGTTCCGGTGGTAGAGGCCGCCGCCGCCATTGCCATTTATGACCTGATTCTCGGCAACACCCAAACCAGCAGGAGGAAGTAAGACCATGGAATTAAAAGAACTGCGAGAACAAATCGACACAATCGACGATCAGCTGGTCCGGTTGTTTTGCCAACGGATGGATATCGCCGCCAAAGTCGCTGACTATAAGCGTGCCCACGACATGCCGATTTTGGTCCCTGCCCGTGAGCGTCAGATTCTAGCGGACGTGGCGGAGAAGGCCGGCCCGGAGATGGGCAACTATACCCGAGTGCTGTACTCCATGCTTTTCGAATTGAGCCGAAGCTACCAGAGCAAACGAAATATGGTTCTCAGCGAATTACATACGCAAATCGACCAGTCCATCAAGAATACCCCGAAACTTTTCCCTCAAGCACCCATGGTAGCCTGCCAAGGCGTGGAAGGAGCTTATTCTCAAATCGCCTGCGAGAAAATCTTTAAGAGTCCCTTCATCATGTATTTCAAAAGCTTTGACGGGGTATTCACCGCCATTGAAAAGGGACTGTGCCAGTATGGCATTCTGCCCATTGAAAATTCCACCGCCGGTTCCGTGAAAAAGGTCTACGACTTGATGATCAAGCACAATTTTTCCATCGTCCGTACCTTCCGGCTGAAGGTGGATCATAACCTGCTTGCCAACAAGGGCGCAAAGCTGTCTGATATAAAGACCGTATACTCCCATGAGCAGGCCATCAATCAGTGCTCCGACTTCCTGCGTGAGATGCCGGGCGTGGATGTCATTGCCGTGGAGAATACTGCCGTAGCGGCGGAAATGGTGTCCAAATCCGGATGCAACGACGTTGCCGCCCTGAGCAGCCGTGCTTGTGCGGAGCTGTATGGTCTGGAAAACTTGGCATCTTCCATCCAAGACAAGGGCAATAACCGCACACGATTCATTTGTATCAGCAAGAATCTGGAAATCTATCCCGGTTCCGACAAAACCAGCATCATGATGGTTCTTCCTCACCGCCCTGGCGCACTGTACCGGGTGCTGGCCCGACTCTATACACTGGGTATCAACGTGACCAAGCTGGAATCCCGTCCCATTCCCGACCGGGAGTTTGAATTCATGTTCTACTTCGACCTTGAGACCTCCATCTACTCCGAGGAATTCGTGCAACTGATGTGTGAGCTGGATGATTTGTGTGAGGAATTCAAATATCTTGGCAGCTATTGTGAGGTCGTGTGATGAACTGCGGATTGCTAGGGCAGCGTCTGGGGCACAGCTACTCCCCCCAGATTCACAAACAGCTTGCCAAATATACCTATACGCTCTATGAAAAGGAGCCGGATACACTGGCGGATTTCCTGAAAAACGGAGATTTCCACGGCATCAATGTAACAATTCCCTATAAAAAGACCGTTATCCCCTATCTGGATGACCTCTCTCCTGTTGCAGCCCGGTTGGGAGCGGTGAACACCATCGTGCGCCGTGGGGACGGCACGCTGATTGGTCATAATACGGATTATTTCGGTTTTCGCTCCATGGTAGAAAAAAGCGGCTTATGCCCCAAAGGAAAAAATGTGCTGGTTCTGGGTAGCGGTGGAGCCTCCAATACCGCCGTGGCAGTGCTGGAGGCACTGGGTGCGAAAGTGGTTGTCATCTCCCGTTCCGGCGAAAACAACTATGATAACCTCCATCTCCATCGCAATGCCGCCATCATTGTAAATACGACACCCGTAGGAATGTACCCGAACACCGGCATTTCTCCAATAGATTTGGAACTTTTCCCCGATCTGGAGGGGGTTTTGGATGTGGTCTACAATCCAGCACGGACGCAGCTCCTGCTAGATGCAGAGCGGCGAGGTCTCATCGCCATGAACGGACTATGGATGCTGGTAGCACAGGCCAAGGAGAGCGCCGAGTGGTTCACCGGCACCAGCATCTCCGACGATATGATTGCCGCCATCCACAAAAAACTGAAACTTCAAATGGAAAACATCGTTCTGGTGGGTATGCCCGGATGTGGTAAATCCACCATCGGTCAATCGCTGGCCCAGAAACTTGGCAGAACGCTAGTTGATGCGGATGCCGCCATTGTCGAACACGCCGGAATGCCGATCCCGGAGATTTTCGCCCAACAGGGCGAGACTGGTTTCCGCACAATCGAAACTGAGGTTCTGTCCGCACTGGGAAAGCAGTCAGCCCTTATCATTGCCACCGGCGGTGGGTGTGTGACCCGTGAGGAAAACTATCCCCTGCTTCATCAAAATGGAACCATTCTCTGGCTAAAACGGGATATCGACCAGCTCCCCACCGACGGTCGCCCCTTGTCCCAATCCGGAAAACTCAATGAAATGTATCAAATCCGCAAGCCAATGTACGAACGTTTTGCGGACATCGCCGTTGAAAACAACGCACATCCCAGTAGCGCAGTTCAGAAAATTCTAAGCTTTCTGGAGGTAGAATCATGAAAATCTTGGTCATAAACGGTCCCAATATCAATATGCTGGGCATCCGTGAACCGGGCATCTACGGCAAGCAGACCTTTGCCGATTTGCTGTCGTTGCTGAACGAAGTCGCCGCCGAGGAAAACGTGACGCTGGAGCAATTCCAATCCAATCACGAAGGTGCCATCGTCGACAAGATTCAATCCGCCTACGGCAAATTTGATGGCATCGTCATCAATCCAGCCGCCTATACCCATACCAGCGTGGCCATACTGGACGCATTGAAAGCCGTAGCGATTCCCGCCGTGGAGGTCCACATCTCCGATGTCGATGCCCGGGAGTCCTTCCGACAAATCTCCTACGCCGGACTAGCCTGCGTCAAGACCATCAAGGGCAAAGGTCTGGACGGCTACCGTCAGGCTGTTCACTACCTGAAACAGATTTATAGTCCGTAAGTTTCCTAAACAACATTTCACTATTGCGTCAAACGAAGTGGAGCCGAAAGCGGCTCCACTTTTTTAAGATATGAACGCATATTCACAAAAAGTTTTCGACTTTTTTCGCAGGATATGATACAATTTGGAAAGAACCTAACATAAAGGGAGTGTCATTATGGCATTTGTCGAATTTGAGAATGTTGGAAAGACCTATCAGATGGGCGAAGTGGCCATCAACGCCCTCCACGACACCTGCTTTACAGTGGAAAAGGGAGAGCTTGTGGTGATTGTTGGTCCCTCCGGTGCAGGTAAGACCACGCTTTTGAATATTCTCGGCGGCATGGATACGCTGTCAGCCGGGCGAGTCATGCTGGACGGACAGGATATTTCCGCCCTGAACAAGCGGCAGTTGACCAACTACCGCCGCAACGAGGTAGGCTTTGTTTTTCAGTTTTATAATTTAGTGGGCAATCTGACAGCATTGGAAAATGTGGAACTTGCCAATCAGATATGCAAAAAGCCACTGAACGCAACGCAGGTACTGCAGGACGTAGGACTGGGCCATCGGCTGAAAAATTTCCCCAGCCAACTTTCTGGTGGTGAGCAGCAGCGAGTCGCCATCGCCCGGGCACTGGCAAAAAATCCAAAGCTTCTGCTGTGCGATGAACCCACTGGCGCACTGGATTACCAGACCGGCAAGGCCATTCTGAAGCTGCTTCAGGATACCGCTCGAAAAACCGGCATGACCGTTGTCATCATCACCCACAATTCTGCTCTGACCGCCATGGCAGACCGGGTCATTCGAATGAAAAACGGTACGGTCTGCTCCATGACCACCAACGAACAACCTCAGGACGTAGCGGAGATTGAATGGTAATGAAACGAAATGTGATGCGTAAAAACCTGCGCCAAACCATCCTGAAGTCGCTGGGACGCTATATTGCGATTGTAGCGATTATTGCGCTGGGCGCCGGAATGTTCGTGGGTCTTTTGACCACAAAATCCGACATGATTGCCACCACGCAGGCATTCACCGATGATATGAACATGTTCCATCTTCGTCTGCTGAACACCTATGGCTGGACAGCGCAGGACGTAGAGGCAGTCTCGCAAATGTCCGGTGTCTTGGATGCGGAGGGAGCCATCACGCTGGACGTAGTGGGACATTTCGACAATGACGACGAGGATTCTGTTTACCGCCTTCACGCCATTCCAGAGACCATCAGCAAGGTAGAGCTTCTGGGCGGACGAATGCCCACCTCCCCGGACGAATGTCTAATGGACGGTGCCTATGTGGATGATTCCGTTTTAGGTAGCCAGTTCACCGTGTCCTCTGACAATCAAACTACCACGTTGGAAAGTCTGTCAGCGCATACCCTCACTGTGGTGGGATACGTTACAACCCCCTTGTACATGGATATGTCTCGAGGCAGCACCACCATCGGCAACGGCAGTCTCGCCAGCTATCTTTACATTCCTTCGGAAACCTTCACCGTAGATTATTTCACGGAAATTGGAATCACCATCGAGGGAACATACAACATCTACAGCGACCGACTGAACGACGCCATGAAGGAAATGGCAGAGCAGCTAGAGCCGGGCGTGACTGTGCTGGCCCAGCAGCGTTACGAGGACGTACAGCTGGAGGCACAGGCGAAATATGAGGACGGCTTGAAGCAATACGAGGAGGGGCTGGTAGAATACGAGCAAAATCGTAAAAAGGCCCTGAATGCCATGGCAGAGGCCCTAAAACAGCTGGATGAAGCGCAGGCAGAAATCAATACAAACCGTCAAACGCTTCTGGATGCCGAAGCGGAGCTGGTGAAGGGGCAAGAAGAATGGGATAAAAACACCGCTCTTCTGACCCAGTCCCGTCAGGATTTGATTGCCGCCAAAGCGGAGACCTATGCGCTTCTGGCAGATACTCAGGACGAATTGACCGCCCAACGGACGGAGGTAGTGGCCGGATTGGCGCAAGTCAACGATGGCCTGAGCCAGCTCAACAGCGGCATTTCCCAACTGGAGTCTGGACTTTCTCAGCTGGAAGCCGGATTGGCGCAGCTGGACAGTGGCATCCGCCTTCTGGAGCCTGCCATCGGCGTAGCCGAAAAAATGCTGGAGCTGGCAAAGGAGAATCCTACCCTTGCGCCGGATGCAATTGCAAAACTGGAAACCGAGCTGACAAAGCAGAAAACCCAGCTGGAGGAATACATCCAGCAGCGCAAAGAATTGGTCGCCATGCAAAGCGAATACACCGCCCAGCTTGAGGACTTGATTGCACAGCGAACGGAGTTGGAGCAAACACAGAAAACCCTGAATGATGCCCTTACCGCCATCGAACAAGGCTTTGTGGATTTAGAGAACGGACGTGTCAAGGCGGAGCTGGAGTTCGCCAGTGCCGAAGCAGAGCTGGAAGCCGGAGAGCTAATGCTCGCCACCGGAAAGGCCGAGCTGGAGGCCGGTTGGGCTGAGCTGGAAGAAGGCAAAGCCGCACTGGCACAGGCCGAAACTCAGCTGGAACAGGGACGGGCCTCCTATGAATACAACAAGGCTGACGCGGAGAAAAAACTGGCGGAAGCGGAAGCCCAGTTGATTGATGCCAAGCAGCAGCTAGATGACGGCAAGGAAGCGCTGGATACCATGTTAGAACCGGACGTATACCTACTGGATCGGAATACCAATGTAGGCTATGTGGCGGTAGATAACAATTCCGATATTGTTGCCGCCGTTTCCCGTGTTTTCCCGGCTTTTTTCCTTCTGGTGGCGGCGCTGGTGTGCATCACCACCATGACCCGCATGGTAGAAGAAGAACGAACGCAAATCGGCATTTTGAAAGCGCTGGGCTATCGAAACGGAGCCATTATCAGCAAATACCTGATTTACACCTGCTCTGCCGCCATTCTTGGCTGCGGATTAGGAGTCGTGATTGGCAGCATAGTTTTCCCCAAGATTCTCTGGGCTGGCTACAGCATCATATTGAATGTGCGACCGGACATCGTGCTGCAGCTAAACTGGCCG
This sequence comes from Faecousia sp., assembly GCA_045541155.1. GTDB lineage: Bacteria > Bacillota > Clostridia > Oscillospirales > Oscillospiraceae > Faecousia. The sequence continues at coordinate 9,856 of JAZQIN010000120.1, read as the reverse complement.
TTGTGCGTTGTGGTAGTCGTTGCGTATACCGCCGTATCCGCCCTTGTGACGTGGTATTGCTGCCGCAGAGCCCTCCGGGATGTCCCGGCTGAGCTGATGCGGCCCAAATCCCCCACTGCCGGCAAAAAGATATTGTTGGAATATCTACCTTTCTGGAATAAAATCAGCTTCCTGAACAAGGTCATGTTCCGCAACGTATTCCGCTATCGTCAGCGTCTGCTGATGATGCTGGTAGGTATCGGCGGCTGTACTGCCCTGCTGTTGACGGGCTTCGGCTTCCGGGATTCCATCATGGATATCGTTGACCACCAGTTTGCAGAAATCACCACCTATGATATGTCTGTCTACTTTTCCGAGGCGCAAAATCAGGAGGCACAAATGACCTTCCGGGAAGAACTGCGCAAGGATGTGGATGATGTGCTGTTCCTGCACGCAGTCATTGCGGAGTTGGACTTTGAGGATACCACGAAAGAGGTCCAGCTTATTTCCTCTGACGAGCAGCTGACAGATTTCTTCCGAATGAGAGATGGAAATCAGACACTTCCCATGCCCGGCATCAACGAAGCTTATCTGACGATTGGTTCTGCCGAAGCCATGGGCATCAAAGTTGGCGACAGCATCACCGTTCGAGATGCCCAGAATCGGCCTCTGGAGCTGGAGGTCGCCGGAATCTTCACCAACTATGTCAACAACTATGTCATCACCTGCCCGGAGACACTGGAGCAGCAGTGGGGCGAAATGCCGGGATATCAGATGGCGCTGATAACTGTCCGTAACGATCAGGATGCCCATGCTGCCGGCGCAAAAATCACCGGGATGGATAACGTGCTGAACGTCAGCATCAGTGAGGACATCGCCGAGCAGGTGGGCTCCATGCTGGGAGCACTGGATACGATTGTGGTGACCATCGTCATCTGCGCCGGTCTGCTGGCCGCCATCGTGCTGTACAACCTGACCAACATCAGCATCACAGAGCGAATCCGGGAAATCGCCACCATCAAGGTCCTTGGTTTCAACGCAAAGGAATCCGCACTGTATGTGTTCAAAGAGAACCTGCTGCTGTCAGCTATGGGTGCCGGTGTCGGACTGATAGGCGGAATCTTCCTGTTGAAATTCGTCATGAGCCAGATAAGAATCGATATGGTATGGTTCACTGACCGGCTGACCTTCTGGTCCTTCCTTTGGTCCGTCGTGCTGACCATGGTCTGCGCCTGCATTGTGGATTTCTTCCTATACTTCAAGCTGGAAAAAATCAACATGGCAGAAGCACTAAAATCTGTTGAGTAACTTGTGCAAAAATACAATTTTGAAGGAAGTGCGAGGTTTTTATTGACTTCACTTCCCTTGTGTGGTAAGATGCGAATGTGGAAAAACCACAAATTTTGTCACAAAGGAGAGAGTATCAACATGAAAAAAGTTCTCGCTATTCTTCTGGTCGTTGTAATGATTGTCAGTCTGACTGCTTGTAAGTCTAAGGAGCAGAAGGCTGCTGACAAGTTCCTGAAAGACTTTGAGAAGCTTGTCGATGAGTGCGTCGAGGCCGCCGAAGACCAGGATATGGGCAAGATGATTGGACTGCTTGAGGATATTGCTGAGATGGAATCCGAGTATGAGGATATTTACGAGGATTTGAAGGAGAAGGACGAGAAGGCCGCCGAGAAGTTTGAGAAAGATTTGGAAGAGATTGCCGAAAAGATGGACGACGTCGCTTAATCGTTTAACCCCCTTGCACCGTGGTGCAAGGGGGTACTTTTTTGTTATGGATCACTACTTTTTATTTCTTTTGAATACTAGCAATTTACTCCCGAAATAATTGAGAATTACCACCAACACACTGGTAATCAGCTTCATCCAGTTGCCGTCCCAGCCAATCAAGTCCACAGTCATCAGAAGGAACACCGTCTCCAGCACCCCGGACCCGATTCGGCAAGCTACAAATTTCGACAGCTCCGGCAGAACGGTTTTCATGGACCAGTCGTGGCTTTTGAATACGAAGGGCTTGTTGGTCAGGTACGCAAAGGCCACCGCAAACACCCATGCCACCATATTACTCACCGCCGCCGACCAATGGAGCAGATTCAGGCAAGGCAGATAGACCAGATAATTGACCACCGTCGTCAATCCACCGAAGAACAGATAGGACAGAACATCCCAGTATTTTTCAATCAGCTTTTTCACTTCGCACCTCCAAAATCAGCTCCAGCGCCGCCCTCACCGCCTGCAGGCGGATATCGTCACGGTCGCCGTAGAAGCGATATTTCTTAGCTAACGTCTGATGCCGGTCCGCATAACCGATGCAAACTGTCCCCACTGGGTTTCCGAAGTCATCCCCACCGGGACCGGCCAGCCCAGTCACAGACACCGCCACATCACATTTCATCAAATTTCGCACTCCGGAGGCCATGGCACCAGCCACAGGCGAGGATACCGCACCATACTTGTCCAGCACGGCATTGTCAACCCCCAGCACCCGGTTTTTGATATCATTGGTATAGCTGATAACGCCGCCCATAAACACCTTCGACGCACCTGGTACCGCCGTCAAGGCTGCACCGATGCCACCCCCAGTGCAGCTTTCAGCCACAGCCAGCGTTTTCCCTTTCAGGGCCTTCAGCACATCAGAGCAGAGGCTCATCATGATACTTCACCGTAATCTTCTCGACGCTTTCCAGCGCCTGCGCAATCAGTGCCTCTCTGTCAAGCTTCCGCTCCGCATTCAGTACCTGCCCAAGAGTTGGCTTGGTTTTGGGATGCTTCGGCGTAAACACCGTGCAGCAATCCTCATAAGGCAAAATCGAGGTATCCAGCGTGCCGATTTTACGGGCGATGGTCACGATTTCCTCCTTGTCCATGCCAACCAGCGGCATAAAGATGGGGATATCCACCACCGCACCGGTGACGGTCATGGCCTCCATGGTCTGAGAGGCCACCTGGCCCAGATTCTCGCCGGTGATTAGTGCCCCACATCCATCTCCCTTGGCAATGCGCTGAGAGATTTCCATCATAAACCGGCGCATAATCAGTGTGAAGAATTCCTCCGGACAATTGTCCCGGATGGCCTCCTGAATCTGGGTAAAGCTGACCACATTCACCGTCATCCGACCGGAGTAACGGGTTACCAGCCGAGCCAGCTCCAGCACCTTATCCTTGGCAAGTTGAGAGGTATAGGGATAGGAGAAGAAGTGGACGCACTCTACCTCCACGCCCCGCTTGGCGATCATATAAGCCGCCACCGGAGAATCAATGCCGCCGGACAGCAGACACATGGCACGCCCCCCCACGCCGGTGGGCAGTCCCCCGGCACCTGGCTCCGCAGGTCCATGGACGTAAGCCGCCAAATCCCGCACCTCCACATACACGGTATAGTCGGGATGATGCACATCTACCTCCACAGTGGGGTGAGCTTCCGCCAGCCGTCCGCCGATTTCCTGGGAAATGGCAATAGATGTCAGAGGAAAGGACTTATCAGAGCGCTTGGACTCCACCTTAAAGGACTTGGCGCAATCCAAATCATCTCCCAGATATTCCTCGATGGCATTGAAAATGGAATCCAAATCCTTATCGCAAGGGCGGCAACGGCACAGGCTTACCACGCCAAAGATAGAATGACAGGCCTCCCATGCGCCCTCCACATCCGCTTCCTCGTCCATAGGCTGGACGTAAACAGTAGACTGCATGATATACACATCAAAATTGCCATAGGGCTTCATGCGGCGACGGACATTCTGCCGCAATTTATTCTCAAACTGACGTTTATTAGCGCCTTTCAGGACAATTTCGCCCAGTTTCATCAAAAAAATTTCATTCATATTGTTTCCTCATTTTAAAGAATTTCGTGTCATTGCGAACCAGTCCGCAGACTGGTGTGGCAATCTCCACCACCTGCGCAACCATTCAGGAGATTACCACGTCGTGCAAGCGCTCCTCGCAATGACAGCATGATTTTATCGATTACCAAAATTCACAGTCCGGTACTGGATTGCTTCCGCAATATGCTCGGGCTGAATATTCGTACTTCCAGCCAAATCCGCCACAGTTCGAGCGACACGCAGGATTCGGTCGTAGGATCTGGCAGTCAGTCCCAGTGCGTCAAAGGCCTGCTTCATCAGCTCCGCACAGTCTTCGCTGAGCGCACAGAATTCTCGCATCTCATTGGGGCCCATTCGGGCATTGCACATACCGGAGGAATCTCCAAACCGGCGGTTTTGAATACTCCGAGCTTTATCCACACGGCTCTTGATGGCGGCAGAAGGCTCTGCCTCAGCTCTGGCCCGAAGCTCCTCAAAATGCACCGCCGGAACTTCCACAACGATATCGATACGATCTAACAACGGTCCAGAGATTCGGCTGCGATAGTCTTCCACTGACCGTGGCGAACAACGGCAACGACCGGATGCATCTCCATACCAGCCACATTTGCAGGGGTTCATGGCGCAGACCATCATAAACTCCGCTGGATACGTCACCGCACCGGACACTCTGGAGATGGTCACCTGTCCGTCCTCTAGCGGCTGGCGCATCAAATCTAATGTATCCTTCCGGAACTCCGGCAATTCATCCAAAAAAAGCACGCCCTTGTGAGCCATGGAAATTTCACCGGGTTTCGGATTGGTGCCACCACCAACCAGACCAGCATTGGAAATGGTGTGGTGAGGCGAACGGAACGGCCTGCGAATCAGAAGCGGCTCCTTTGCCGTCAGTGCGCCCATAACAGAATAAATCTGGGTTACTTCCAACGATTCGTTCCATGTCATATCCGGTAAAATCGACGGAATCCGCTTGCTGAGCATACTTTTACCGGACCCGGGAGGACCAATTAATAAAACATTGTGACTACCGGCAGCTGCCACTTCTAAAGCTCGTTTTACGTTTTCTTGTCCCAACACATCTTTAAAATCCAGTCCGTTACTGATGCTCCGATTGGGCATCCAAGGCGGTTCTTCCTCGATGATTGTCTCGCCGTTTAAACAGGCCGCCAGTTCCCGTATATTGCGCACAGGAATGATAGCCGGGCCTCTGGCAAGCGTCGCCTCGGGAGCGTTCTCTGCCGGAACGAACAGCGTCTCAATACCCTCTCTTTTTGCCGCCAACGCCATGGGCAGCACACCGTTAATGGGCCGCACCTGCCCATCCAATGCCACCTCACCCACAAAGGCACTGCTTGAGCGTGGTCTGCGGATACCGCCGCAGGCAGACATGATGCTCAGCAAAATCGGCAAATCATAATGCGTACCGGCCTTCTTTAGATTTGCCGGGGCCAGATTCACCGTAATACGACTGGTGGGGAAATGCAGACCGCTGTTCTTTGCGGCAGCCCGGACACGTTCCCGAGCCTCCTTCACCGCCGCATCCGGCAGACCGACGATGTCGAATCCGGGCAGACCGTTGGAAATATAACATTCTGCCACCACTGAACTGCCCCGTATTCCGTTGATGCCCAGCGTATGCACACTGCAAATCATCCAATCGCCCCTTTCTCCCATTTTATCACATCATACCCTATTTTGCAGAAAAAGACAATCCCCTTTTCCCATATACAGATTAATTATCGTTTAGCGGACTAAGCGCCACACCTCAGTCAACGTATGTCATTGCGAGCCAGTGCGCACACTGGCGTGGCAATCTCCTGCTGATTCTAGAAAACTAAGGGGATTGCCACGTCGGGCTTCGCCCTCCTCGCAATGACAGGGTATTTTGTTTTAGAGGTGCCCAATAATTTAGCGCATCATTTTTCGTTGATTATTTCGATTACATCTCTCAAGCTATCCGCCTGTGCATAGAGCATCTTTTTTATTTCCTCATCCGGCTGATCCATGTCTGGCACCATGACCGTCATGCAACCTGCCCGATACGCCGACAGCACCCCTGCCGGAGAATCCTCCAACGCTAGGCACTCCTGTGGCTCCAGCCCAAGACACGCCGCTCCGTAGAGATAAATATCCGGCTCCGGCTTTCCCTTTGGTACCTCGTAGCCGGTACACAGTCGGTCGAATCGCTCTAACAATCCCAGCGGCCCTAGATACCGCTGAATCCGCTCCAGCGGCGAAGATGTAGTGATAGCCTTCGGTATCCCCCGGTCATCCAGAAAGTCCAGCAGCTCCACGATACCAGCCTTCGGCTCCACGCCGTTTGCATCGATGTAACGCTCCATCAGCTCGATTCGCTTCGCCCGAACCTGCTCAATGGAAATGCCGGCTCCGAAATAGCTTTCCAACTTCGCCTGTCCTGCCGTGCGGCTAAGACTGCGCATCCCCAGGGCCTGCTCCCATGTCATGGGATACCCCAAGGCATTGGCCGCCTCACGCCAGAATCGGGCATACAGTTTCTCTGTATCCAACACAATTCCGTCCATGTCGAACAATACCCCGCATACCTTTCTCCCACTTTTGTATATCGTGTATGCCATGTTCTCGACTCCATTCCTGATTTTTGTACATTATAGCTTATTCTTCCCAGAAAGACAACTGTCTCCAGTGTCGGAAATTTAAGTTTTTTCTCTTTTCATGACCCTTTTTTGCTTTACAAACGGAATCGGAAGTGCTATGATATAGGGGACAAAGTTTGAATACTTTAGGAGGTATTTTATTTTGGCAAGAAAATTTAAAACCATGGACGGCAATACCGCTGCCGCCCACGTTAGCTACGCTTTTACTGAAGTAGCTGGCATCTACCCCATCACCCCCTCTTCCCCCATGGCTGACAACGTGGACCAGTGGTCCGCTGCCGGTCGGAAGAACATCTTTGGCGACACTGTCAAGGTCGTTGAGATGCAGTCTGAGGCCGGTGCTGCCGGTACCGTTCACGGCTCCCTGGCCGCCGGTGCCTTGACCACCACCTACACTGCCTCTCAGGGTTTGCTGCTGATGATTCCCAATATGTATAAGATTGCCGGCGAGCTGCTGCCCAGCGTGTTCCATGTCTCTGCCCGTACTGTCGCTGCTCAGTCTCTGAACATCTTCGGTGACCACTCCGACGTTTACGCCTGCCGTCAGACCGGTTTCGCCATGCTGGCTGAGACCAACGTGCAGGAAGTCATGGATTTGGGCGCTGTTGCCCATCTGGCTGCCATCGAGGGTCGTGTTCCCTTCATTAACTTCTTCGACGGTTTCCGTACCTCTCACGAGATTCAGAAGATTGCCATCTGGGACTACGAGGACTTGAAGGAAATGTGCAACATGGAGGCTGTTGAGGCTTTCCGCAAGCACTCCCTGAACCCCGAGCGTCCTGCTATGCGTGGTTCCCACGAGAACGACGATATCTTCTTCCAGCATCGTGAGGCCTGCAACAAGTACTACACCGCGCTGCCTGCCATCGTGGAGAAGTACATGGGCAAGGTCAACGAGAAGCTGGGCACCAACTACCAGCTGTTCAACTACTACGGCGCCGCTGATGCTGACCGCATCATCATCTGCATGGGCTCCTTCTGCGACGTGGCTGAGGAAGTCATCGACTACCTGAACGCCAACGGCGAGAAGGTCGGTCTGGTGAAGGTTCGCCTGTTCCGTCCCTGGTGCGCTGAGAAGCTGCTGGCTGCTATTCCTGCCACCGTTAAGAAGATTGCTGTTCTGGATCGTACCAAGGAGCCCGGCTCTCAGGGCGAGCCCCTGTATCAGGACGTGGTCATGACTCTGGCCAAGGCCGGCAAGTGCGATATCACTGTCATCGGCGGTCGTTACGGTCTGGGTTCCAAGGACACTCATCCCGCTTCTGTCTTCGCCGTCTACGAGGAGCTGGCGAAGGACGCTCCCAAGAACGAGTTCACCATCGGCATCGTTGACGACGTGACCAACCTCTCTCTGGAGGAGAAGGTCTCCCCCAACACCGCTGCTGAGGGCACCATCGAGTGCAAGTTCTGGGGTCTGGGCGGCGACGGCACCGTTGGCGCCAACAAGAACTCCATCAAGATTATCGGCGACCACACCGGCAAGTACGTACAGGCTTACTTCCAGTACGACTCCAAGAAGACCGGCGGCGTCACCGTTTCCCACCTGCGCTTCGGCGACAATGCCATCAAGTCCCCCTACTATATCAATAAGGCTGACTTCGTGGCCTGCCACAACCCCTCCTATATCACCAAGGGCTTCAAGATTGTTCAGGACGTCAAGCCCGGCGGCGTGTTCCTGATTAACTGCCAGTGGAGCCTGGAGGAGCTGGAGCATCATTTGGATGCCGCTTCCAAGCGCTACATCGCCGAGAACAACATCCAGCTGTACACCATCAACGCCATCGATTTGGCCATCAAGGTCGGCATGGGCAAGCGCACCAATACCATCCTGCAGTCTGCCTTCTTCTCTCTGGCTAAGGTTATGCCCGGTGAGGAGGCCATCAAGTATATGAAGGATGCCGCTGAGAAGTCCTACGCCAAGAAGGGCATGGACGTGGTCGAGAAGAACTGGAATGCCATCGATGCCGGCGCTACCGCATACGTCAAGATTGACGTGCCCGCTTCCTGGAAGGATGCCGAGGTCGTCAAGACTGAGCTGGAGCTGGAAGGCCCTGCCGATACTGTTGCTGTTGTCAAGAACATCCTGACCCCCGTGGGCAAGATGGACGGCTACAGCCTGCCCGTTTCCGCTTTCGACGGTCTGGCCGATGGTCAGTTCCCCCTGGGTGCCGCTGCTTACGAGAAGCGTGGCGTTGCCGTCACCGTTCCTCACTGGGACGAGACCAAGTGCATCCAGTGCAACAACTGTGCTTATGTCTGCCCCCATGCTACCATCCGTCCCTACGCACTGACCGCTGAAGAGGCTGCTGCCGCTCCTGCCGGTGCCCGTCTGGTGGACGTGAAGGCTGGCAAGGGCAAGGGCGTTTACAAGTACACCATGGCTGTTTCTCCTCTGGACTGCATGGGCTGTGGCGTCTGTGTCGGCGTCTGTCCCACCAAGGCCATCACCATGGTTCCTCAGGAGCAGGAGCTGCCTGAGCAGGATGTCTGGACCTACATGGTCTCCAAGGTTGCCCGTAAGGCTGACATGGAGGACAACACTGTTAAGGGCTCCCAGTTCCGCAAGCCTCTGCTGGAGTTCTCCGGCTCCTGCGCCGGCTGTGCCGAGACCAGCTACGCTCGCCTCGTGACCCAGCTGTTCGGCGACCGGATGTATATCTCCAACGCCACCGGCTGTTCCTCCATCTGGGGCGGCCCCGCTGCTACCTCTCCCTACACTGTCAATGCTGACGGCCACGGCCCCGCTTGGTCCAACTCCCTGTTTGAGGACAACGCCGAGCACGGTCTGGGTATGTACACCGCTCAGGCGGTGATCCGTGAGTCCCTGGCAAACAAGGTCCGCAAAGTTATGGAAGACACCTGCTGCGACGAGCGCAAGGCTGCCTGCCAGGCTTGGCTGGACACCTACAACGATGGCGAGGCCAACAAGGCTGCCACCAAGGCTCTGATCGCCAATCTGGAGTCCAAGGTCTGCTGCGACACCGTGGCTGAGATCCTGTCCAAGAAGGAGTACCTGAGCAAGAAGTCCGTGTGGATCTTCGGCGGCGACGGCTGGGCTTACGACATCGGCTTCGGCGGCGTGGACCATGTGCTGGCTTCCAACAAGGACGTCAACATCTTCGTGTTCGACACCGAGGTTTACTCCAACACCGGCGGTCAGGCTTCCAAGGCTTCCAACATCGGTCAGGTTGCTCAGTTCGCAGCCTCCGGTAAGGAGACCAAGAAGAAGTCCCTGGCAGAGATCGCTATGAGCTACGGCTATGTTTATGTTGCTCAGATCGCCATGGGCGCCAACCAGGCTCAGACCATCAAGGCCATCTGCGAGGCAGAGGCTTACAACGGTCCTTCCCTGATCATCGGCTACGCCCCCTGCGAGATGCACTCCATCAAGGGCGGCATGATGAACTGCCA
>JAZQIN010000119.1:0-8868 GCA_045541155.1 Faecousia sp. | reverse complement strand
TAATCTTCCGCTTCTTCTCGGGATCGGCCACACCGGCCAGCAAATTCAAGAATCGGTCGGTAGCATCCACATAGACCAGATTGGCATCCAGCTCCTCGCCAAACACCTTCACCACGTCCTCGCTCTCACCCTTGCGCATCAGACCGTGGTTGACGTGTACGCAGACCAACTGCTTGCCAACAGCCTTAATCAGCAGTGCCGCCACGACAGAGGAATCCACGCCACCGGACAATGCCAGCAGCACCTTCTTATCGCCAATCTGTGCGCGAACCGCTGCCACCTGCTCCTCAATGAAGGCTTGCGCCAGCGCAGGCGTGGTAATCCGAACCATATCCGCAGGACGAACGTTATTACTCATAGGTACTACCTCCAAGATTAATTTAATAATATTTTATCGCAAGGGCACTCGTTTTTCAACGTTTTTTTGATGCCAGCGCAGGATTTTAGAGGATTGATGGTGATTAGGCCCCAAACTGCCGTCAGATATGTAAAAAGTGACAGCCGAGGCTGTCACTTTTTTCAGACTACGAAGAAGCTATAGATACTCATGACGAACAGGATGCCAATCAGCACCGGCAGCCCCCACGTCATATACAGACGCATCCAGCCCTGGACCTTCAGGCCCTTGCCGGAATTGGCCTCAGCGGTAAACCGCTCCCAGCCCCACGCCTTTCGGCTGACGCAGAAAATCACGAACATCAGCGTTCCAAAGGGCAGCAGCAGCTTACTAACCACTGCATCCTCCAGATTCATGATGTCCCGTCCAAGGACCACCACGTTTTTCAGAACGCCAAAGCCCAACACGCAGGGCATACTCAGCACGCCCAATCCCAAGCCCGTGATTAAACAGGTCCGGCGGCGATTCCAGCCGGTGATGTCACGCAGGCACGCCACGATATTCTCGAACACCGCAAACACCGTCGAAAGGGCCGCAAAGGACATGAACACAAAAAACAGGCTCCCCAGAATCCGACCGCCAGCCAGATTATTGAACACCTGCGGCAGCGTCTTAAAAATCAGGGAGGGGCCTTCGCCGGGATCCACATCGTAGGCAAAGCAGGCCGGGAAAATAATCAATCCCGCAGTGAAGGCCACAAAGGTATCCAGCACGCCCACATTCACCGCCTCGCCCATCAGGCTCCGGTCCTTCCCCAGATAGCTTCCAAAAATCGCCATAGAGCCAATGCCGAGGCTCAAGGTGAAGAAAGCTTGATTCATGGCCTCCACAATCACCGTCATCACGCCCACATCTCGCAGACGGCTGATACTGGGCAGCAGATAAAATTTCATACCTTCCGCCGCACCGGGCAGCGTACAGCTGTACACCGCAAGAAAAATCATAATCGCCAGAAGGGCAATCATCATCCATTTGGTCACCCGTTCCAGTCCCTTTTGCAGGCTAAAGGAACAGACCACTGCCCCCAACGCTACCACCAGCAACGTATAGATTGCCATGGTGGTGGTGTCGGAGGTCAGCAGGTTAAACTGCTGATCGATGCCCTCCTTGTTCAGGCCAACAAAATCGCCGCCAGCCATTTTCACGAAATACTGCACCATCCAACCGGTCAGGCAGGTATAGCACATCATCAGCACCACATTACCAAGCAATGCCACATACCCATGCAGGTGCCATTTAGACCCCTTCGGCTCCAGCTGTTGGTACATCCGGGCCGGACTTTTCTGACTGGCCCGGCCCATGGCGAACTCCATGGTCATCACCGGGATTCCCATCAGAAGCAGGAACACCACATACATCAATACGAAAATTCCACCGCCATTTTTGCCGGTAATGTAGGGAAAACGCCAAACATTACCGATGCCGATGGCACAGCCGGCGCTGAGCAGGATGAAGCCCAATCGACTGCCAAGCCGTTCACGTTGCATACGAATCACCTCGCAAACATTTGAAAAACAGATTGATTATACTCCAAAGCGTCACATTTTGTCAACGCCCATCGGGTGGTAAATTATTGTTTACCGGCGTACCGCCGGAATGCAGAATGCAGAGTGCTGAATGCAAAATGATTGTATTTCCTTTGGAAATGATGATATGTTGTTGGCAACGCCGACACCATTTATTCTGCATTTTGCATTCTGAATTTTGCATTGCATTGCGTCAGCAATGCCATAAACGATAATTTACCGCGTTATGTGCCCTGTTCGCTCTGCTCCTGATGGTAGGCAGCAAAATATTTTTCCAAATACACCTTGTGGGCCACGGTAATAATGGTGGTCCGCAGCATGGTCTTGGCCTCCGTTTGATCCCGGCCCACGGTAGCCAAATCCCCCTTCAGTCCAAACACGTAGTGCAGCACGTTCTCCAGCTCCAGCCGGAAATAATCATAAGCCTTCCGAGGCTCATAGGTTCCCTTTTGAAGCTGAAACAGCAGCCGGATGTCCTCCATGGACAGCACGCTCTTAGCCACCGCAATGAACAACAGGTAGGCAATCTGATCCCGGTCGTACTGCTTCTTCACCGGGTTGGCTACCAGTCCCTTCTTTACATAATTACTAATCATGGAACCGGTGAGGGCATAGTCCCCCAGCACCGATACATACTCTGAGATATATTTGGCGGTCTGCTCCAGATACAGCCCCACGTTGGGGATTTCATCGTAACGGGGCAGCGAAAACTGCCGAATCTGGTGCAGAATCAGCTCACCCATGGCCTTATCCATACCCTCACCCCTTTGTTTTGAAATATTGTACATTAAAATACGCCAAACGTCAAGACAGCACTTGACGAACCAGAAATAAAAATGTATAATATCTTATAACAAGTTTTTCAATAACCGATAAGGAGCACCATATGTCTATGAAATTCGTTGCTGATTCCTCTGCGAATCTGTTTGATTTGGCTGATGTTTCCTTCGCCAGTGTGCCCATGAAAATTATTACCACCGCCAGCGAGTACATCGACACCCCCCAGCTGGATGTGGAGCAGATGGTGAATCAGATTAAGGTCACCAAAGGCAAATCCGGCACCTCCTGCCCCAATATGCAGGACTGGCTGGATGCCTTCGACGGAGCGGATCAGATTTTCGCCGTTACCATCACCAGTAACCTTTCCGGCTCCTACGCCTCCTGCGTGCAGGCGGCGGAGGAATATCAGGCAGAGCATCCCGGCGCAAAGGTCACCGTAATCGACAGTCTCTCCGCAGGCCCGGAGCTGGGCCTGATTCTTGAAAAACTCCGGCTGTGGGCCCTAGAGGGCCGGGACTACGACCGGATGGCCGCCGACATCGCCGAATACCAGAAGCACACCCATCTGTCCTTCTCGCTGGAATCCCTGACCAATCTTGCCCGAAACGGAAGGGTCAGCACCACCGTGGCGAAAATCGCCGGTGTGCTGGGCATCCGGGTGGTGGGCGTGGCCTCGGATGTGGGTACGCTGGCGCCACTGCATAAGATTCGTGGCGAGAAAAAAGCACTGGAGGGCATCTATCAGGATATGAAAGACCGAGGCTACGCCGGTGGTGCCGTCCGAATCGCCAACTGCTTCAATACGGAGGCGGCTATGGCACTGGACGCAGTGATTCGTCGGGATTACCCCAATGCGGTCATTTCCCACGAAACCTGCTCCGCCCTGTGTAGCTTCTATGCCGAGCGTGGCGGCCTGCTGGTGGGCTACGAGGATAAGAACGCGATTTGAGACACTAAATTATCGTTTAGCGCACTAGCGGCGAACCCGCCTTGGCTCTCCCTCTGGGAGAGCTGGCACCGCCGAAGGCGGTGACTGAGAGGGTTTCGGCGCTTTATAAACCCTCTCCGCCCCAGTGTGCGCACTGGGGCACCTCTCCCATAGGGAGAGGCAAGGGATTGCGCGTTACTTCGCATAAACAATAATTTACACTCCCTGATATACTGAAAGCCACGGCCTACTCAGGCCGTGGCTTTGATTCATTCTTTCTTGGCAAATACCCCTCTGAGCAGAATTGCCTCGGCCATCATAACTGCGTTCTCCCTCATCCCTTTTATCAGGTAGGGAGCGAACACCGTTGCGATTTGCGTCATCAGCGTAGCGACTGCCGCTCCGGACGCTCCAAAATATGGTATCAAAATCAGATTTAGCACCACATTCACCGCCGCAGAAATAACGTAGATATGCACCAGATATTTCTCCTTGCCGTTGCATACAATCCACGCCTGTCTAGCCACGCCCAGATAAGCAAACGCTGTGTACCATGTCAGAATGCGCAACGGATTGACCGCTCCATGATACGCCTTCCCATACAAAATATTGATAATGACTTCCGCCAAAATGGTAATTACCACGGAAACGCCTATGCAGACATAAAACACAATGGCGTAGAGCGTCTTATTTTTTCTGATAAACGTTCCATCATTCGCCTTATTGGCCTCCAGTAGCGACGGATACACAGAATCGATGATAGCCGCAATCACAAAGCACCACAAGCCGGATACCGTGACTGCCGTCGAATAAAAACCGATTTCCGCCTCACTGATGATCTGCTTGAGCATGAATTTATCCACCTGCGTATAGATTGCACCCATCAAAGTTGGAAGAATATAGGGGAAGCCCTTTTTCAGCAACCGGACCGCCCATTTTCGGGAAAAGGTCATTCGAGTTCCGTCGTTATTTTTATATGCAATCAACAGCATCACGGCGATGCAGATGTGATCAACTGAGGTCGCGAACGCAAAATAGATTACGCTCTTTCCTGTAGCCAGCAAGATTAGCTTATATGCCGCCGTAATTACATACGCCACAAAGGTCGCAATGGCACAGACCTTCGATTGCAATCTCCACTGGAACCAATAGTTAAAGGTGTCAAATACATGGAATACCATTCCGATGCAGCTCAGCGCCACCACCAGAATCGTCGTTGGCTCTCCTGCGTCCAGCACGCACACAAGACAGATAATCATGATTGCCGACAGGGTGCTGGATATGAGCCGAAGAATCAGGGTGGTGCCCATGAGCTGACCCTCGTTTTCAGGAGAATCCACCAACTCCTTGACCAGTACATAACTGATGCCCAAGTTGCAAAAGGCTGTGAAAAATCCTGTATACGCCGCAGCGTAATTAATCAGGCCGTAGTTGGACGGACCCAAATACCGGGCAGTCAGCAGACTGACCACCAGACTAATTGCCATCTGAAGCACTTTTCCGCCAATCAGCCAGCCAGAATTCCTTACAATTCTATTTTTTAGTATATCTCGTCTCATCGTGAATTATCCTCAGCTCAGGAATGGAACAGACCATCGATTTTCAGGCAAACTTCCTCGTTATCCGGCACAACCACATTGTTCGCCAGCCGTGCGCATTTCTGTGGATTATCAATCAACTCCCGAATCGCTTCAAATAGCGCATCAGCCTGATAGTCCACGATTCGGCCACTGATATCGTCCTCTATTTGCTCATACGCATTGACAAAATTCGCAGCCACTATGGGCTTTTTCAACACTCTGGCCTCCATCATTGTGGTACAGTAGCCTTCTGTTCGGGATGGCTGGACGTAGATATCCGCTCCATTTATGTATCGATACGGATTCTTCTGCCCGCCAGTCATGATAAATCGATTTTCCATCCCCAATTCCGTACGTTTTCTCTCAATCTCCTGACGATAATGGCCTTCACCAACAATCAACCACCGGAAATCATATCCCGCTTCATCCAGCATACGGCATACATCCAGCACCAGCATATAGCCCTTGTCCGCACTCAAGCGCCCTACCGTACACAAAATCGTCTCCTCGGGTTTACGGATAATATCCATGTTTTCTTTCGCAAGCGTGTGAATCTCTTCGTGATTTACAAGATTGTAAATCACACTGACCCGGTCCTTTAAATCCGGATACCGCTGCAGCAGCGCATCCGCTGCCGTTTTGGATACACAAACCAGCTGATCAAAAGTCCGGTACACCTGTCCCCAGGCAGCATCATACTCCGTTGCCGCTGATGTGGCCATATTGAAATGAATCCAGCAGTATTTTTTTCCGGCTGTTACATTTTCAAGCGTATACAGAACCGGCAGGGAATTGGGGGCGTGGAACGCCACCGCATAGTCGTATTTCTTTTTCAGCGCCGGTGTCATACGTACAATTCTGCGCAACCCCTCCACCTTGTTTTTTGTAAGAGATGCCCTGATTTTCCCCACGACACCTTTTGCCACTTTCCATAATTTCCCTTTTTTGGCATACTCCAACAGTTCCGCCTTGGAAAGGGGCGGAATCCCCATCGGTAACACCCGGCAATGCCGGGAAATCTCATCATACATCTGTCCCTGCCGATGCATATACACAACGGTCACATCATACTCCGACGGGTCCAGCGACTTGATTAATTCAAGCAAGGACTTTTCCACGCCACCTAATTGAAAGTGCTGCGTTGCGAACAAAATGCTCTTCACTGGAATTTCCCCCTGTTTTTGATTCGGTATATCGCTTTATACAGCGGATACATATGGCGGACAATGATTTGGTACCAGCGTTCGTCCGCCTTCTGGGCGGATATGAAGTACGTTTTATTTCGCTGTATGAACTGGATGGAAGCCTTTTCTGCCGAGCGGTATTTCGAATCGGTGGTATTGCACAAATTGTGCAGCAGCGCCATGTGCGCTTTCACCAAAACATTGCGGGCAAGATCCTGAAACTGAGGATAATGCGCCTCTACCAGCCGTTTCTTTTCCTCTGCAAAATACAAAATATCAAACACCTTGTCAGAAAATGCGCTTCGGGAAGCACTGTTCTGGCTGAGTCGGTAGCGCATTACGATTTCCTCCGTCACCGCCACCGTCGGCTCCTTCAGCAGACACTGAAACAGGAAGAAGCTGTCCTCATGCACCTTTCTCCCCTCCACGAACCGCACATTCTCCACCACGCTGCGCTTATACAGCTTCCCCCAGACGGAGTAGGTGGCTGGATGGTCCCGGAGGGACTGCTCCAGCGCCGCCGTGCCGTGCCACAAGCCGGACACCCGGTCATAAGGACAGCCGATTATCTGCCCGTCGGCGGTCATATTCGTTTTCCAACCAATGGCAATATCGCAATTCTTATCTTGAATCAGACGCAACAGCCGCTCCAGTGCGTCGGGCATCAGCGCATCGTCCGCATCCAAAAAGGTGATGTAATCTCCTCTCGCCTCATCCAGCCCCACATTCCGGGCGTAGCACACGCCGCCGTTTTCCGTATGGATTGCCCGGACGTTTTTTCGGTTCCGGGCCGCCTGTTGGGCGATTTCCAGCGTTCCATCGGTGGAGCCGTCATCCACAATAATCAGTTCCCAATCCGATATGGTCTGGGCGAAAACCGATTCGCAGCAGGCCATCAGCCATTTTTCTGCGTTATACGCCGGAACGACTACACTAATCATGTCCTCACATCCAATCGTCGGATAATCGCGGTGCCCGGCTACAGGGGCCGCTTTCATACAAATCCGGCTGGAGATTGCCAGACAGCATCGCTTCTGTCAATCGGCACAGCCGCTCCGCCGCCACCTCCGCATTCCACAGGCCGGTGATGGTCTCATAGGCGCGCAGGCCCATCGCCTGCTGGCGCTGGGAATCATCCAGCAGAGCCTTGACCTTTTCATACAGCATTTCCACATCGCCGGAGCGATAGATGCAACCGTTTTTTCCATCCTCAATCAGATACGGTACCGCTCCGATGGCATGACTGGCCACCACAGCGCAGCCGCTGTTCATGGATTCGTTCAAAACCGCTCCCCAGCCCTCCTGCCGGTCGCTGGCAAATACAAAAACACCTGCCTGCTCCATATGCTGCCGAACCTGCTCTGGCTTCATCGCACCCAACAGGTGAACGCAGTCCTCAAGCTGCCACTGAGACACCATCTGACGCAATTTCTGCTCCATGGGGCCGATGCCGATAATATCAAAGCTTACCGGATAGCCTTCCTCTCGCAGACGCTTAATTACCGCCAGTGCGTCATCCGGATGCTTCAGGGGAAGCAATCTGGCCACCATTAAGACCTTCATTGGATCCTTTTTCTGAAAAAGCTGTTTCACGTCATATCGCTTTGTTTCCGTAAAGTAACCCCATTGGTAGGCCCGTTTTCTAAAGAGGCCAAATCTGGCGTAATCACCGGACGTATAGGCGCTGGCGCACAGCAGATGGATGGGCTTGCTCATGGGATTGCGCCGATGCCAGCGTATCAGCCGTGGGATGTATTTATGCCACTGCGGTCCATGGCGCAGCGGCCGTTCCGCATAACGAAACACCAGCTTTTTGCGGCGCAGTCGTTCTTTAATCATGTGATCGGGTGCCGATCCGATTATCACCAAATCCGCTTCATCAATCAGCTTCATACATTCGTTGTACTGCAACTCATCTTTGTGGGCGTAGCGCACATACGCAGGGTCTGGCTCACTGCCGTAGCCCAACGCTCTGCGCTCCTGCCGCATTTCCGATGTGGCAATAAAAGTATAGCATCCGCCTGTCAACTGATGCAACGCAGATGATAAGGGATGCTGATGATGGTTATAATAATTAGAAATGAATACAATCTTCATAGCTTTACCTTGATGGGCGACTCTAAAAACCAGCTTTCCTATCCCACGGAGAAAACGAGTTTTCAGAGTAGTCCATCTCACGACATATTGTTTACCACGGCACAGGCTTACGCCTGTGCCGTGGCTTGTAATGGGATATTAGCCCTTGATCATCTTGCCGTCAGCATCGAACTCGTAGATACCAGCGTCCATCAAGCCGTTGGCCTTGGCAACGCTGACACCATACTTGCAGTTCTTCACTGCCTTCTTGGAGGAGTTGATGTAGTAGAAGTTACCCTCAGCGTCCTTGACCAGACCGGCGTAGGTAGCAACACCGTCCACATAGTAGCGGATTTCGCCATCCTCGTCCTTGATCAGGCCATTCTTCACAGCGGGA
>JAZQIN010000118.1:0-6049 GCA_045541155.1 Faecousia sp. | reverse complement strand
CTCAAAATTCCGCTACGCTGACGCTCCGCAAACTACTCTACAAATTCCAATTTGTTGATTAGTTTCGAGTTTTTAGAAGTCCCCAATAGGCACTCGTCAATTGTCAATCCTGTTAAATTCCAATTTTGCGTTTCGCTAAAGCAATATTCTTTAATTGCCGGAGCAATAAAAACGCAACATCTAGAATTACGAGTGATGAAGCAAGGCTGGCGAAACACCAGCGAAACTCTGGTTCCGCACACAGCCGAAATAAAGCGCAGTTTAAAGCGCAATTTAAAGCGCAAAACAGATTACAAATGGGATGCTTCTCAAAGGGCGCCGGACATATTCTGGCGGGCGGCCCCAATTGGAAGGGCGACTTGCCGGGGCTCCGCACCAATGAAGCTCCGCCCCTGAAAGGCACTTGTGAAATTCCGCTGGCGTTCGCCAGCCAAGCTTCACTACTTCGTCATTCGTACTTCAAGATGCCCTCCACCTCGCCTCGGCATTTGCACTTTGTTTCCTCTGTTATCCTGGCGTCAGCTGCATAACATCATAACAAATAGCGGTAGTCATCCAAAAGCGGTAAAACAGCGGGGTGGGTCAGGTACTTTTTGGCCGGAGTTGCCGCATTTCGGGTGCAAATTTGCCGAAATTCCCCAATAATTAGTTAAATTTCTTATTCTAATTGCATTTTTTTCAATCTTTTTCGGTCTTTTGAACTGTACATCGCATGGGAAATGCGATAGACTATGGGCAATCAGAACCTTTGCCCGGATTGTACCCGGATGGGTTGGTGCCAGCGTCCGAAAACGCTCCGCCCGCCCCGCCGCCATCCGCGAGACAAAGCCCCCCCTCGAAAACACGCCTCCGACCGTATCACCTCCTTCTCCATCACCGGAAAAACCTCTCCTCCCCCACCGCACCGAACATGAAACTGCACCTCCCCAAGCAACTGTTCACCGCACTCCTCGCCGCCATCACCCTGGCCACCCCGGCCACCCTCACCCTCGGCTCCACCGCCTGGGGTGCATGGGGTACAGCTGACGGCGACAACCCGGATACCTATTATGTCGAAAGCACGGATGCGACTATTTCTGCCATCAATACAAATGATGAAGGCTCCGACCCAGAAGCCACAACATTTTTCCTGCGTGCAAACGCTACAGGTGTAATAAGCACCATCACTACCCTTACCCTGCAGAACGGCGAAACTCTCACCATAGCGGGTGATGAGAGTAACGCAGATGCAAACTTCGAAAGTCTTACGATTGAAACACTGAATATCAATCCTGCAGCAGGTGCTACGGTCAACGGTTCTGCAAGTCTTGTTATAGGTGCGAGTCAGACAACCAACGCTGTATACCCGACACAAAACGTTACGCTCAATGCTATCAATGGCACGCTTAGCAAGTTAAGCATTGATAAAAATGCTACACTTACACTTAGTAAGAGCATCGTGACTGCGAGCGGCAAAATCACTGTGCTTGATTTGAAGCAAGGGGGCACCTTGGATTTATCAGGGGTTACGAGTGTCGGCACAGGCGGTGAAGCGGCTAACTATACCTATTTGATGAATCGCATCAGTGGCGCCGGCACAGTAAAACTGGCGCAAGGGTTAGTATTACAGACTACAAATAGCAGTCGGGAAGATGTTACATTAAGTGCTCATTACACCGTTGCCGGTGCTGATGTGGCCGATTATTCTTCCACTACCGGAAATAGCGACACCGCTGATTTGACTCTGCAGAGCTGGGCAAAAGATGATAAAACCTGGAGAAACTGGAATATCGGGAGCAGTGGCAGTCTGACCGTCGGCACCAATGGAAAAGGTGTGCTCAATGTTTTGAGCGGTAATCGCCTGAATATTACCGGAGGCACTATAACAGCCGGTATTATCCGCATAGGCCACAGCGGCGCAGAAAATAATGTAGGCTCTATTGCACTGACTGATAATGGTCAGCTGACAGTGGGCAATATTCTGGTGCAAGGTAAATACACGAAAGGTTGGGATAACCGGGTGGATCTGCGGGATGGCACTGTCGAGTTTACCAGCCCGTACGCCATTACTTACGCATCGCCTATCGCCGTGGATGTGGTGCTGGGTGGTAGTGGAGACGAGACGCTGGAACTTGTGGCTAAAACAGACTGGGGTATTAACAAGCACACGCATGCAGACAGCAGTTTTACCATTGGTAATATCACCGTAGATGAAGCAAATACGGGCAAGATCACCCTGACAGGCGCTACGGTAGCAGGCAATATAAAGAATGACGCTTATTTAACGTTGTCCGGGAGTCTCACTTTTACCAGTACAGGAGGTACGATATCCAATACCGGTACGCTGGACATCAGTAATCTGTCTGTAAATGTTACAGGCCTGAATTCATTGAGCAAGA
Organism: Faecousia sp.; assembly: GCA_045541155.1. GTDB lineage: Bacteria > Bacillota > Clostridia > Oscillospirales > Oscillospiraceae > Faecousia. The sequence continues at coordinate 3,671 of JAZQIN010000118.1, read as the reverse complement.
GTGAGGATTTTTCCCTTTCGGATGGAGAAAACGGTTTTGTGAACTCCGGCTCTTATTTGTTGATTAGTGGAACAGGCTCCATAACAGATACGGGGGTATCTTTTAACGCTGGAGGGTTGGTACTGTCCCACACCTTGTCGACCGATAGCTCTACTTTATCTATCGCCCCGCAAGATGTATACATAGTTAATACTGAGGCCAGCTATGATTCTTCTAAGATAGGGACAGGAAAGAATGTTTTTGTGTCTGACTCCGGCACCTTCAACTCAACGGATGGCAGCGTGCTTGCACGCACATACGGCACCGGGCATGTAAAACTGGGTAACGCCGGTTCGGAACTCACCGTTTCCGGCGAGAGTAACTTTGCCGGCAATCTGACTATCCTCTCGGGGACTACGGTCAAAGCAGCACAGAGTGAGAATGCGCTGGGTAAAAGCTATGTAAACACTGCTGACAAAAATCGTATCATTACCGTAGAAAATGGCGCTACTCTCGATATCAACGGCCAGGACCTCTACTACCACATCATTCTGAACGAAGGCTCCACACTTGCTAACACAGGCACTGCCAAGGGCACGAATAACCGCGGCACTCCCTACCTGGAGCTGGCAGGCAATGCCACAGTCCATGCTGCGAATGATTTCGGTATGCGTCATGCTGGTGCGGATGATACCACATCGGAAATTCTGGATCTCCGCGGCCACACCTTGACTAAGACAGGGATGGGGAGTTTCTTTCTCTATAATACTACAGTCACGTCCGGTACGATTGATGTACAAAGCGGCTCCCTGACTACTCATGGTGGCACACATAATGATACCGTGATTAAACTCGGTTCCGGGACTTCATTCACAACAACCTCCACAACGCTGAATTCATCCGTCATTGTGGGTAATAGGGCTACCTTTACCGCAAATAGCGGTACATATACCGGGACCAGTATTACACTGGAGGATGGGGGTATTTTCAATTACCGCACTGGGGGGGACCACAGCTTCAGGAAGCTTGATACCGGCGCCGCAACGATAAGTGCTGACGACAACGCCAGCCGCACCATGACGGTGACGAATGCCTCGGTCTCCACAGGCCTGCTGACAAAGGAAAACGCAGGTGGTCTCAAATACGATGGAGGAGTAACCTTGTGCAAAGGTGCACATGTTAAGGCCGGTACTCTTACGTTCAACAGCGCTGCGACCATATCCGGACTTATCACGGTAGACACTGGCGCCACACTTGCACTTGGTACTAATGGCAGTGTAACGCTGAAGGGCCTGGGCGGCTTTGAATTGTGGGATGCTACCGAAAACATGGCTGCGTCCATGCCGACTGAAAACGGATATGCTGCAGAGAGCACCACTTACCGGATTATCAATAATTCCGGCACCAATGGACTGACCAGCGTCAGCTATGGGGGAGCGTCCTACAATCTCACGGATGGGTGCATCACAGTTTCAGGGGAAAACAGGGTCTACTACGTTGTCCAATCTGGCGATAACAAAGTAGTGACCGGCGGAGCCAACGGCGTTGCAGCCACCGAATTTTATGTGGCGGAAAGCGGGCATCTGGTTCTCGCTGACACTGTAAGCGGTAAAACAGGCAACGATTACTCCCACATTGCCGGTACTGGCAAGCTTACCGTCACCTTTGGGGCAAACACGCATGATAACCATGCCAACTTTGGCAATCTTTTCATGGGAACTCTGGAGGTGAACGGTCAGACCAATCTGACGGGCTCGGTAATGCGAGATAATGTTGTTCTGCAGTTAGGAACGGGCGAACACTGGAGTTCTGGTTCATCGATTATTAATAACAATATTAAGCTCGCCGACAATGATGGAGATTTCGTATTCAGAAATTCCAACACCCTGGTACTGAACGGTATAGTTACCGGTAAATACCTGAATATCGGAACCACCGGAGATAACGGAACAACTGTAGAACTAACTAACTCCCAGAACGATATCACACACGCAGTTATTGGTTGTGGAGCTAATGCCACAACGTTGAAACTCTCTGCGGATATGAGTTTTGACTCTATTACGACCCATACCGCCTCCACAGTAGCCCTTGCAGAAGGCATAACTCTCACCCTGGGCCAGACCGGCACGGATGCGCAGGAAACCACCAGCAGCATCGGCACGGTGAATGTGGCCGGGGCCAGTACCATTCACCTGAATGAGAAGGCTACCCTGAGCGCTATCAGTAAGACTGGGAATGGCAGTATCACGCTGAACGGCAGCGGCACCTACACCCTGGCCTCTGGTGCATCCAGCCTGGGCACCGGCGTTGTTCTCGGTGCTGCTAATAATGGTTGGACCGGCACAGTGCGTATCAGCTCTGCGACAGATAATGGGAGAATAGATCTTAATGCTTTGGGTAACGCTAGTTCTACCGTGGCGCTGGCCGGTGTCTACAAGTGGGTGGACAAAAATATAAACGTCAACCTACTTCTTGAGGCTCATGATGTTGCTGGTGAACCTAATGGTTTCAAGATTTCCGGAACGTCAGGTGGAAGCTCCACATATAACTTCAACGGCAACATATCCGGTGACGGCGATTTAATCATCGCTAACGGTAATACTGACGATGGTCACCGCACCTTTAACTTCAACGGTGACTTAAGCGACTGGGAAGGCAACCTGATTATTGGTGTTTCTCCCGCCGCCAACAATGCGCGAGATGCAACTGTCAATTTGACAGGCCCGAACTCAGGTTCATTGGTTTTCTTCAGCAGTAATGATGCTGATTGCGGTCTTCGCGTGGATGAAAACCACCATGGCACACTGACGGTAAATATTGGCAATGCTAATAATAGCAACACAGCTGTTATGAATGGTACCATTTCCAATCTGGTAAATGGCACAGCGCAGGGCCAGCTGGCATTGAAAGTTGTGGGCTCCACAGACTTCAATAAGGATGTGGTGGTAACCAGTGCGGTCGTGAATGCCGGCAAGACCGCCACTATCACCGGCGAGAGCAACAGCATCACCGCCGGCAATGTGAAGATCAGCCAGAAGGACGCCAGCCTGAGCAACGTGACGGTGCAGAGCGGTAGCATTGCCGCCACCAGCACAGCCGATGGCGCTACAGGCAGCATCTCCGACGCCCTGGTGGAGATGCAGAGTGCCACGAGCTTCAGCATCTCGGATATGGTGCTGAGCAATGTGAAGCTGAGCGCGGTGGAGGGTGCCAGCGTGGCGCTGACCAACGTGAGCGGCACGGCCGAGCTGGCCGGCGCCGGTAACTATACCCTGGGCATGGTCGGCGCTATGGAGAATGACAATGGCGGCACGGCGCACACCCTCAAGTACACCAGTGACCTGGCTATCACGATGAGTGGCACCGGTTCGCAGCTGTTGCTTTCTGCCGACCCGACGGTGGATGCAAACGGTATTTTCGGCACGTATAACCTGACCCTCACACTGAATTACACTCTGGCAGGAGACCTCGCCTCCGCAGATACCATCAACTGGCAGGATCTGGTGGGCTTCACCGGTGTACTGGGCGACCTGCTCACGGCGCAGACCCCGGAAGCGACCGTAGACCTGGCGGAGGGCGAAGCCGCTGTGGCAGCCGCCGGCACCACTCCCACGGTGGAATATAACTACACAGCCCCGGGCGAAGGCGCCCAGGTAGGCACGCTGGTCATCACCATCAACGGCCTGAACGTA
>JAZQIN010000117.1:0-5892 GCA_045541155.1 Faecousia sp. | reverse complement strand
CTACTGCAAGGCGATCCTGGGCATGGCCAACATGAATGCCGCCACCAAGACTCTGGTCAGCGACCTGCTGGTCTATGGTGAAAAGGCTCAGCTGCTGAAGGGTTATCAGACCGACAATCTGGTTACCACCGGCGTTGAGGGTCTGTGCCCCAGCACCTTCCCCGGTGTGGACAGCCTGACCGCCAACTTCGCTATGGCTAATACCGAGCTGAAGAACGACATCCACGATGTGAAGTCCTACGGCATGGAGCTGAGCAATAAGATCTCTCTGAAGTTCGGTCTGGCTCTGGATAATCCCGAGCTGTACACCATCCAGGTCAACGTCAACGGCGTTATCGAAACCTACGGTGCAGAGGATCTGGTGGTTGATACTTCCAAGGTCAACAGATACTTCCTGTACTTCGATATTCTGGCCACTGAGCTGGAGACGCCCGTTACCGTTATGGTTCTGAAGGACGGCGTGCAAGTCAGCCGTGCTATGACCTACTCCGCAGCGGACTACATCAAGGCTTCTGCCGGCAAGGGCGATGCTCTGGCCGATCTGCTGCAGGCTCTGTATAATTATGGTAAGGCCGCTGAGGCGATGTAAGGTTAATCAGACGAAACTCTGAACGCTGACAACTAAAAGATTGTGCCGGAGAGCAATCTCCGGCACAATTTTTATATAAATTTTCCATATTTACAGTAGATTTTATCCAATTTATTTGGTATAATGGAATAGAACCTGACCGGCGGACAGCCGGTGAAACAATATTTCCAAAAACAGGAGGTAACCCATGGCGAGAAGAGTTAGCAAATTCTTCAGCATCCTGCTGGTTCTGTGTATGATCCTCAGCATGATGCCCGCTGCGGTTTTCGCAGCGACCCCCAGCACGCTGTACTTCCAGCCCAGCTCGGAATGGAAGTCTGACGGCGCACGCTTTGCGGCTTATTTCTTCGGAACATCCGGAGAAAAATGGGCCAGCATGACCGATACCGACGGTGACGGATACTACGAATGCTCCGCACCCACCAGCGGCTATGCATCCGTTATTTTCTGCCGCATGAATCCCAGCGCTACCGCTAACAGCTGGGACAACAAGTGGAACCAGACCGGCGACCTGACCATCCCCACCGATGGCAAGAACGCCTTCACCGTCAATAGCGGTGAATGGGACGGCGCCGGCGGCACATGGAGCACCTATACTCCCTCCGGTTCCACGGTCGAAGTGGATTACTACCTGATCGGCAACATTGACGGTGCCGATTACGGCTGTGAGGATGACAGTGCCAACATGGGCAGCTATAAGTTCGTGGACGGCAAGCTGACTGCTACCTTTAAGGTTGACAGCTATGTCTTTATCAAGACCACGGGCAATGCCAACTGGTATATGTTCGATGGCTACTGCACCGCTCAGACCGGCACGCTGTACAACACTGCTTCCGGCATCACTGAGCCGGACAAGATGTTTGTCCCCGGTGGCGTGGAGGTTTACTTCACCCTGACCAAGGGTGCTAACGACACCTTGACCCTGAGCTACACCACCAACACCTGCGAGCATACATACACCGGTGTTCAGACCACCGCTCCCAAGTGCTCCACCGCTGGCGTGATGACCTACACCTGCTCTCAGTGTAAGGCCAGCTATACCGAGGCGATCCCCGCCACCGGTCATAGCTATGTCAACGGTGTTTGCTCCGTTTGTGGCTACGCCGAGGATAATAACATCAAGGTCCACTTTGCCAACATTTTGGGCTGGCAGGGTGTTGTTGCTTATACCTGGGTCATTTCCGGCAGCACCGAAAGCTCTCTGAACGGCATTGACTGGCCCGGCCAGATCGTTCAGAAGGATGAAAACGGCTTCTATACCCTGGAACTGGAATATGAACCTGTTTCCGGTCAGTCTCTGGGTGTTGTTTTCCATGACTTCGCCGGCAATCAGACCGCTGATGTCAAGCTGACCTACGCGCAGCTGACCGCCAGCCATGAGTTCTGGGTCAAGCCCGGCACCACCGCGAATGACGAGGGCAAGTACACCTGCACCACTGTTACCAGTGTCACCGGCACGGTTCTCAGCCCCGTGATCAACGGCACCTCTGTGACTTTCCGGTACTCCAATTCCAGCGCGACTTCCGTCACTCTGGCAGGTTCCATGAACAACTGGAGCACCTCTGCCACCAAGATGACCAAGAACTCCAGTGGCATTTGGGAAGTTACTCTGGAGCTGGAGCCCGGTGCCTACGAATACAAATTCGTGACCGGCGGCAGCACCTGGGTGAATGATCCTGCCAACGGTGTCGTTGGCGGCTATGGTGATAATAATGTCGTGGTGGTTCCCGGCGCTCCTGCTGCAAGCCCCGACCTGATCACCATCAAGTTCCATTACAAGCGCAGCAGCTACACCAACTGGAACGTCTATTACTGGACTGCCGAGGGCAGCGGTTCCGCTGTGTTCGAAACTGTGGAGGGCGATTCCGGCCGCGTGGCCACCTTCACCGTGGACGGCTCCACCAATGCCAACGTAGGCTTCAAGATCCGTCAGAGCACCAGTTCCAACGAGTGGGCAGCTGTGGATATGGACTACGATCGCTTCATCGACCTGACCGATGTGAAGTCCGGTACCGTCCATTACTACGTCAGCTCCGGCGTTGATGCCGGCAGCCGTGTTCTGGGCGAAGATGTGGTCCAGATCGGCAAGCCTTCCTACGCGAACTACGATTACGAGGGCGGCACCATCTTCCTGAAGACCACCCTGCCTCTGGCTGATACCGCCATCAGCAAGTTCGCCATTCTGGATGCCAGCGGCAACGCCACCGCCATCAAGGTGACTGCCGTAGAACTGGTTTCCAACGGCTACAAGCTGACCATCAGCAGCAGACTGAACCTGTCTCAGGCCAACTCCTACAAGGTGCGCTATGAGGGCACCACCTGCGGTATTTACGTCAATACCCATGACCTGTTCTACTCCAGCAAATTCGCTGCGGAGTATACCTACGACGGCAATGATCTGGGTGCTACCTGGTCCTCCACCTCCACCACCTTCAAGGTCTGGGCCCCCACTGCCACCAAGGTTGCCGTGAAGATTTATTCCGAGGGCGACTGGGGCAAGGGCTCCGAGCTGAAGTATCAGGAGATGACCCTGGGCGAGAAGGGTGTATGGTCCACCACCGTGTCCGGCAACTGGGACGGTACATACTACAACTATATTGTAACCTTCCCCACCTACAGTGTCGAGGCAACTGACCCCTACGCCCGTTCCACCGGTGCCAACGGTGACCGTGGTATGATTCTGAATCTGGATGCCACCGACCCCGAGGGCTGGGAGGATGACATCAGCCCCAACGCCGGCATGAACTACACCGACGCTATCATTTACGAGCTGCACATCCGTGAGATGACGCTGGACTCCACCTCCGGTGTTGACAGCGCATGGCGCGGCAAGTATCTGGGTCTGACGCAGGACGGCACCAGCTATGAGGGCCGTGCCACCGGTCTGGCCCACCTGAAGGAGCTGGGTGTCACCCACGTTCAGCTGATGCCCTCCTTCGACTACAAGTCTGTGGACGAGTATTACTGCGATTCCTACGCATGGGGCTACGATCCTCAGAACTACAATACCCCCGAGGGTTCCTACTCCACTGATCCTCATAACGGTGAGGTCCGTGTCAACGAGTACAAGCAGATGGTTCAGACCTTCCATGAGAATGGCATCAATGTTGTCATGGACGTGGTCTTCAACCACGCCTTCGACGGCGGTAACTTCTGCTATAACCAGATCGTTCCCAACTACTTCTGCCGCTTCTATGGCGAGGGCAACTGGTCCAATGGCTCCGGTGTCGGCAACGACCTGGCTACCGAGCGTACCATGGCCCGTAACTACATCGTCGACTCCATTATGTACTGGGTCGAGGAGTATCACATCGACGGCTTCCGTTTCGACCTGGCCGGTCTGATCGATACCACCACCATTAACGAGGCCATCGCTACCGTCCATGCCAAGTATCCCCACGTCATCTTCTATGGCGAGGGCTGGGGCGTTGGTGACACCGCTGTGGAGTACGGCAACGACCTGGCTACTCAGTGGAACTCCGGTCTGGTTCCCGACTTCGGCTTCTTCAGCGATACCTTCCGTGAGTGCGTTGTGCCCAACAGCACCAGCACTTGGGGCTTTGCCACCGGCAGCGGCGATGTTGCCGATGCTCTGGCCAGATATATGCGCGCCAGCACCGACTGGAGCACCAGCCCCACTCAGATCGTCAACTATACCTCCTGCCACGATAACTACTGCCTGACCGATAAGATCATCCTGACCCGCGGCGAGTGGAACATGGGTGCCATGAACCGCCTGACTGCCGCCACCACTCTGCTGTCTCAGGGTATTCCCTTCATCTACTCCGGTGACGAAATGCTCCGTGAGAAAAAGGACTCTTCCGGCAACCGCTATCACAACGGCTACGGTGCCTCCGATGAGGTGACCAAGATCTATTGGTCCGATCTGGTCAATAAGGCCAATGCTCAGGTCACCGACGATTACTACGCCGGTCTGATCGAGTTCCGTAAGAACCACGCTGCTCTGCGTACGCCCGACGGCGGTGATGCTTACAATAAGACCCACTACACCAAGATCAACAATAACTGCATCATGCTCTATGTTGAGGGCGGCTTCAATTATGAGTGCTCCAGCGGTATTGTGATCCTGCTGAACAACAGTGAGTCTACTACTTGGGTGGATCTGAACGGAAAGATCCCCAACGGCACCTGGAATGCCTGTATCCACGGTGATCAGGCTGGTATCGAGTCTCTGTGGACCGTGGATGTGTCCAGCTCCTCCGGCAACGTGGGCGTGGAGCCTTACTCCGCCACCGTTCTGGTTCTGGGCGATCTGGAGCATGAAGGATCTGTCTATAACACCCAGGCTTACAACTGTGACCACAAGAGCCATAACGAGGCTGGCCTGTGCACCAGCTGCGGCGCTGCGCAGGATCATACCTTCGTCAGCGGTAAGTGCTCTGTCTGCGGTCTGTCCGAAAGCGCTCCCGAGACCTACACCATCTACTACGACAACTCCACCACAAAATGGAGCAGCGTCAATGCCTATACCTGGACTGTTGCCGGTTCCAGAACCAAGGAGTTCACCGGCACCTGGCCCGGCTCTGCTATGACCTTGGTGGAGGGCGAGACCAACATCTACGCCATCGAGGTTCCTGTCGGCGTTGAGAACGTGATCTTCAGCGGCGACGACGATCAGACCAAGGATCTGACCGCTCCTGCTTACGACGACAGCAAGAATATGTATTCCGGCTCCGCTTGGACGGAATACACCACTGAGTGCGCTCACAACTGGACTGCTGCGGATTGCGACACGCCCAAGACCTGCACCATCTGCGGTGAAACCGAGGGCGAGGCTCTGGGTCACAGCTATGATGCTGTTGTAACTGCTCCCACTTGTACCGATGGTGGTTACACCACCTATACTTGCTCCGCTTGTGGCGATAGCTACGTTGGCGACGAAGTCGCAGCTCTGGGTCATACTTGGGTAGACGCTGATTGCGATAACGCTAAGACCTGCTCCGTCTGTGGCGAAACCGAGGGCGAGGCGCTGGGACACAACTACGAAACTGTCGTTACCGCTCCTACCTGCGGCACTGCCGGTTACACCACCTACACCTGCTCCCTGTGCGGTGACAGCTACACCGCTGATGAAGTTCCCGCTACCGGCGAGCACACCTACACCTACGCTTACATCGACGGTAACCACACCCTGACCTGCCCCGCCTGCGGCGACGTGCAGACCACTGCCGGCACCAGAGAGTTCACCATCAAGAACATCGGCGTTACTCTGGGCTCCGACATCAACATTTCCTACAAGAATTACGTTGACGACTGCTTCACCGACGTTTACATGATGTATA
>JAZQIN010000116.1:0-13626 GCA_045541155.1 Faecousia sp. | reverse complement strand
GCAGAATGCTGAATGCAAAATGATTGTATTTCCTGCGGAAATGATGATATATTGTCGGCAACGCCGACACCATTTATTCTGCATTTTGCATTTTGAATTTTGCATTGCATTGCGTCAGCAATGCCATAAACGATAATTTACTGGTATATCGTATTTACCCATTGACAAAGTAGGTAAAGGGTGATATATTACCCAGAGAATTACTAGGTAAACATTTTGGAGGTCTATTATGCAGGTTTATGCTGACAATGCCGCTACGACAAAGACCAGTCAGGTGGCAATTCAGGCTATGATGCCTTATTTTGATATGATTTACGGTAACCCCTCTAGTCTTCACTCCGTCGGTCAGGAGGCCAAGGAGGCACTGGAGGACGCTCGGCAACGAGTGGCGAATTGCCTGGGCTGCGAACCCAGAGAAATTTACTTCACCTCCGGTGGCAGCGAGGCGGACAATCAGGCCATCATTTCCGCCGCCCGTATTGGCGCGCGGAAGGGCAAAAAGCACATCATTTCCACCGCTTTCGAGCATCACGCAGTTTTGCACACCCTGAACAAGCTGGAAAAGGAAGGCTTTGAGGTGACGCTGCTGGATGTGAAAAACGGTCATAATATCACTGCCCAACAGGTGGCAGATGCCATTCGGGAGGATACCTGTCTGGTCACCACCATGTACGCCAACAACGAAATCGGTTCCATACTGCCCATCAGCGAGATTGGCGCAGTATGCAAAAAGGCCGGTGTTCCCTTCCACACCGATGCGGTTCAAGCCGTGGGGCACATCGCCATCAACGTTAAAGAGCAGAACATCGATATGCTGAGTCTATCCGGTCACAAGTTCCACGGTCCCAAGGGCGTTGGCGCTTTGTACTGCCGCCGTGGTCTGGCGCTGACCAACGTAATCGAGGGCGGCGCTCAGGAGCGTGGCAAGCGTGCCGGTACCGAAAATATCCCGGCTATCATGGGTTTGGCCGCCGCATTGGAGGACGCCTGCGCCCATATGGAAGAAAATATGTCGAAGGTCGCCGCCATGCGTGACCGTCTGATTGACGGGCTGCGCAAGATTCCTCACTGCGCTTTGAACGGCGATGGAGTAAATCGGCTCCCCGGAAACGTTAGCTTCTGCTTTGAGGGTATCGAAGGCGAAAGTCTACTGCTGCTTCTGGATATGAAGGGGGTCTGCGCTTCCTCTGGCTCCGCCTGCACCAGCGGTTCTCTTGATCCCAGTCACGTACTACTGGCCATCGGACGGGTACACGATGTAGCTCATGGCTCCCTGCGACTTTCTCTCTGCGAATACAACACCGACGAAGAAGTGGACCACATCCTGACGGTGGTTCCCGAAGTGGTTGCGTATCTGCGCAGCATCTCTCCGGTTTGGCGTGATTTGCAGACCGGAAAACGTCAATACATTCTGTGATAGGAGATTTGAATTATGGCACTTTACAGTGAAAAGGTTATGGATCATTTTACTCATCCCCGGAACGTGGGCATCATCGAAAATGCTGACGGCATCGGTGAGGTGGGCAACGCCAAGTGCGGCGATATCATGAAAATCTATCTAAAAATCGAAAACGATATCATTGTGGATGTTAAGTTCGAGACCTTCGGTTGCGGCAGCGCCATCGCCTCCAGCTCTATGGCCACCGAGATGATTAAGGGTAAGTCCATCAACGATGCCATGGCTCTGACCAACAAGGCTGTAGCTGAGGCGCTGGACGGCCTGCCGGCCCACAAGCTCCACTGCTCTGTGCTGGCTGAAGAAGCCATCAAAAACGCTCTGAAGGACTATTACGACCGCAACGGTATCGAATACGACAAGAGTATCTTCCCCGATTGCGAGCATTGTGCCCACTGCGAATGATATGATTGTATCGACGAAGGGCCGCTACGCCTTGCGTGTGATGGTCTACCTCGCCCTCCACAGTACCGGGGAACGAATCCCCCTCAAAGAGATTGCAGAATCAGAAAACATCTCACAGAAATATTTAGAATCCATTATGTCCACCCTGTCCAAAGCCGGATTTGTAGATGCGGTCCACGGTAAGGGCGGTGGCTATCAGCTGAATCGTCCGGCGGAAGGGTACACCATCGGCAGTATTTTGAAGCTGACCGAGGGTAGCCTGGCTACCGTCTCCTGCACCACACAGGGACCTGCAGCCTGCTCCCGTTCCACCTGCTGCCACACCCTGCCTATGTGGGAACGGCTGGACAAAATGGTGGATGAATTCTTCGAGGGCATCACACTGGCTGACATCTTAACAGAACAAAGGAGCTGACGCAACGCGCGTCAGCTCCTTCTTATTTAGAACTGGTTGTAAATGAACTGTGAGGAATCGAAGCCAATGCCATAGGCACCAAAAATCAGAATCACAAGAATCAGCAGCGCCATCACACTGTAAAACAGGGTCGAACGCTGATACAGTGTGTCACGGACGGAGGCCTTCTTGTTCGCCTTGAACAGGCTGACACCAAATACGATGAGTAGCCCTACCCCTAGCACGGCATAGTCCGCTACGGTCAGTCCAATGGTCAGTAAGCTGCCGTCAAAGAGGATGCCCCAGTTGAACTCCGTGAACATGGAACCTACCATCTTAAAGGTAAGCGGTACATCCCGATAGCAGTCGAACATCCGAATCATACTCATGAGAAGAATGGTACGGATAATCTGGAAAACCTCATAGGGCGCTTTCCCCTTCAGGTGGGTCTTGCCGTGGAATTTGGCATACAGTGGCTCCAGCTCCTGCGAGACCATAATAACCACCCAGTTGGCCAAGCCCCAAACGATGAAGTTCCATGCGGCCCCATGCCAAATGCCGGTGGTCAGCCAGACAGCAAAGCTGCTTAAGTACACCGTCACACGTTTGCCCACTGCCTGTCCCAGATGGTCACGGGACCACTTGGACAGCTTCAGCATGGGTTTGCAGACGGAGATAGGATAGAAAATGTAATCGGTAAACCAGGTGCCCATGGTGATATGCCACCGATTCCAGTACTCCTTGATGTTCTTGGAGAAGTAAGGCAGCTCGAAGTTCTCCGCCAGTTTGATACCCATGGTCTGGGCAATACCGATGGTGATGTCGATGCCGCCGGTGAAATCGCAATACAGCTGGAACGCATAGAACAGCATGGCTACAAACACGTAGGCACCGGTATAGACCTCACTGCCAATCAGGGCCGTCACGCCGGTAATCAGCCGGTCGGCGATAACCACTTTCTTGAAGTAACCCCAGACGATACGCATAATGCCGCAGGACACGGTCTTGCGCTCAAAGCGATGCGGCTCGTAGAGAGTCTTAGACAACTCGCCGTAGCGGCTGATGGGGCCTTGGACCATCTGTGGGAAGAAGGTGACGAACAACGCCAGCTTGAAGATATTGCGCTGGGCCTCCTGCTTGCCACGGTAGACGTCGATGATGTATCCCATGGTCTGGAAGGTGTAGAAGGAAATGCCCATGGGCACAATCATGTCCACCAACGACAACTTACCCCCAGAGAGGAAGCTATTGATGTTGTTGATCACGAAGTTGGTATACTTGGTCACTGACAGGATACCCAGATTGAACAACAGGCAAAGCAGCAGGATATGCCACTTTTTCTTCTTCATCTTGCCCTTATAGGCCTTCTTTTCTTCTTTTGTAAGATCTTTATGCGCCTGCAGATATGCCTTCTGGTGGCTGTTGACCTGCTCCAGCCAGCGGCTGACTCCATAGGTCGAGACGACGGTCACGCCAACAAAAATCAGGTACATCGGATCTGCACACCAGTAGAAGAACAGACTCACCACCAGCAAAAGCGGCCACTGCCATTTCTTTGGCACGATATAATACAGCAGGAACGCCGCCGCTATGAATGCGACGAATTCAATCGACGTAAATAACATTACTCTTCAGACAGACGGGTGACCAGCTCGTAAAGAGCCTTGGCGGAATTGAAATTCTCCGGAATGATTTCCTCAGCGGGGATAACCACGTCGAATTCCTCGTTGATTTCAGAGATGATGGTGATGATGTCGAAGGAATCCAGAATCTTATCATCAATCAGGGTTGTGCAGGTCTCGAACTCCACCTCCGGGTGCAGATTCTCCAGAATCTCAATCAGTTCATTCATGGCTTATTTCTCCTTTTTCGTTGCTTCAAATTGGTTTTTCAGGGCCACACGATCCAGCTTGCCATTGGCAGTCAGGGGCATGGTGTCCAGCTTGATGACTTTATTAGGAATCATATACCGAGGAAGTTTATCCCGAAGGATGGTCACCAGCTCCTTCATTTCCTTATCGCCCACGAAGTAGAGGACGATTTTGTCGGTTGCCTTGTCGTAGATGCAGCAGGACATATGAATGCCCTCCATCATATTCACATTTACCTCAATCTCACCCAGCTCGATGCGGTGACCCATATGCTTAATCTGGTAGTCCTTTCGGGACACGAACACCAGCTCGCCACGGTCGTTCCACTTACCCAAATCGCCGGTGCGGTAAATCAGCTCCGGATAACGGTCGTTCAGGGGATTCTGAACGAAGACTTCGTTGGTCTTCTCGAAATTGTGGTAATAGCCCAAGGTCAGGCAGGTGCCACGGATGCAAATCTCGCCCACTTCGCCGGGGGCTGCCAGCTCATTTTTATCGGTCAGCAGCAGAATCTGGGTATTGTGGAAGGGACGGCCCACGGGAATGGCTTCGTCCAGTTCAAAATCCCGATCCACATGGTAGTAGCAGCTCATTCCGGTACACTCGGTAGGACCGTAGAGATTGGTGAACTTCGCCTCGGGCAGGGCCGCTCTCCACAGCTTGAACTGCTTGATGGGGAACACCTCAGAACCAAAGGCAATGGTGTGCAGATACTCCGGCCTCACCTTCTCGAAGGTCTTGAAGGAGGAAATCATGGTAAGCGCAGAAACCACCCAGCAGACCGTGTTGATCTTATGCTCGTTCAGAAACTCCACCAGCTTGATGGGGAACATGAACAGACTATGGGGCACGATATAGGTGGTTGCACCGAATTTGATGGTGGGATACAGTTCCTTGAGACAAGCATCGAAATACAAAGGTGCCTGATTGGCAAAAACCGTATCCTCACTGAATCCCAGCGTTTCCGACAGATTCTCGATATAGTCGATGACACTCCGGTGGCACGCCACCACGCCCTTAGGAACGCCGGTGGAGCCAGAGGTGAAAACAATATAAATGGGGTCGGTGTCCAACTGCTTATCACGGATATCCGCCAGCATCGCATCCTCGATATCCATATGAGCCACCTGACTATAAATCAGGGTTTCCCCAGAAAAATCAAAGGTTTTTGCCATTTCTGCGGTATTTTCGTCACAAATCATCACCCGAGGTTTCAGATTATCGAAAATCAACTCGATACGGAACCGGGGCATTTCCTCGTCGATGGGCACATAGTAGCAACCACCGTAGACGCAGCCAAAAAAGGCCGGAACGCACTTGGGACGCTTGCGCATGAACACCACAACCGGCTCGTTATAGTAACCCTTTCGGGCCAGATAGCTGCCAATGGCGCGGCTGTCGTGATAGACCTCCGCAAAATTCAGCCCGTCTTTATCATCGGCAAAGGCAAGTTTCTCCGGCACTCGGAGAACCGTTTTTTCCAGATATTCCAGTACATTGGTTTGCTGCATTTTTATCACTCCTTCCCCATACGGGGGGTAAACAATCGATTAAATTCCGGCTTCACCGGCTTGCCACAGGCGAAGACAGATTCCTTTGCCAGCACGTCCAGCACATCCAAAATGCCATCGCCCAGATTCTGCGCTTTTTTCAGCAAAGACAGCTCGGTACAGCCCAGCACAATCACCTCTGCCCCCTTGGCAAACAGCTCGTCACGAACAGCGCAAAACAAGGTCATATCCGGCTGGAGTCCGGCTTTGATTTGATCATAAATCAGGGTCATGACTCCTCGCTGCCCTTCAAGACTGGGTAAAATCAGTTCCATTCCCTGCGCTTCAATCTGACGCTGGAAAATGCCGCTTTGCACTGTGCCGTCGGTGGCCATCAGTCCAACCCGGTGGACACCGGCTCCTTTCAGCAGCTCCGCCGTGGATCGAATCACATGAATCACCGGAAGGCCGATGCCAGACTGCAAGTCCTCATGGAAATAATGAGCGGTGACGCAAGGGGTGGCCACCACCGTGGCTCCCAGCATCTTCATCTGTTGCCCCAGCTCCACCATCGATGCCAGAGGACTTGCCTCACTCTTACCCAGAATGTAAGCCGTCCGGTCCGGAATTGAGGGGACGTTCATTACAATAATCTCAGGGTGATCCTGATCGCGCTTTACGTCGGTCATGCGAATCACCAGCTCCAGATAATAGGCTGTCGCCATCGGGCCAAGTCCGCCGATAACGCCTAAGCGCATGGAATCACCACCTTAATCCTTTATCTTTCCGTTGGCGTAGTCCACCAGATGCTGCACAGATTCGGTCGCCCGCTCCGGATACAAAGAGCCGTCAAAAATATGGCTGTTTTTGTTCTCCACGGAGTAGGCTTCCAGCTCCGCATCGGTGTTCATAAAGAAGTAGCCCACCTTACGGCGAGGGGTGCAGTCCACATGGTACCAGCCATCGCCCAGATTAATCAGGCTCCAGTAATGGGAGGAATGGGAAGTATCGCTTTTGACCACATCCACATTCTCAATACCCGCCACGTCGAACATCGCCTTGGCGGCGGCAAAATAGTTATAGCAGTCGCCGGAACGCTCGGTGAAAGCCTGATAGGCCGCTCCGGTCCAGCTGGACTTGTCCGAGGAACCAACATAGCCGATGTTGCTCTTTGTCCACTGGTAGATGGCGAAGGCCACCTCCATATCGGTCATGTCCTCTGTGGTGATTTTATCCAGAACCTCCTGCGCCAAATCATAGACCCTCTGCGTTTCCTCATCCACATCCACCGGCTTCTCCGAAATGATGAAGGAAACCTGCACCTCGGTCTTATTGCCCGCAGGGTCCGTGGCGATATATATCACAGGATAGGTGCCCGCTTGATCCGGAAGTACTGCGGAACGGTCTACCGTCAGTTCCACTGAACCACTGTTATCTGTGGCGGTGACCTTCTGGTACTCCGTGACACCGTCCTTCGTCTCGTGGGTGTACTTCCCGGTATACACCGGGTTGTCCCCCAGCCAGAACATTCGATCCGTGGCATTTTGAATCTCAGGTGCGATTTCATCCAGCGGCTCCGTCGGTGCGGTAGTAGTCGGCGCAGTGGTGGTCGGTGCAGTGGTAGTCAAGCTGCTCCCCGGCTCCTCGGTCTTTAAAACCGGATCTTCCGTCAGGTCGCCGGATTGGGCCAGCAGCCAGATGCAGATTAGCAATCCTGCCAAAATCACTACCAGCGCACCGCACAGAATCCACAGCATCCGCTGCTTCCGCTTTGCGGCCTGGCGGCGTCTGGCCGCTGCACGACGGGCCGCCGCACGGGCATGATTATCATTCATTGAAGGTTCCATTTCTATCCCCCAAATTCTATATCCGTTCAATGGGCATACATTCTCAATATAATATGACATTATAGCACGAACAGAATATGATGTCAATTCCTCCAGTGCATTTCCCCACTGCGTTATCTTATCGTTTCCCTTAACACAAAAACGGATCCGGCGAGCCGGATCCGTTTTGATTTAGTCTTCGTAATAGAGCATCATGGCCTCGTATGGGCGCAGGGTGGCGGTACGGTCCGAATAGTTGGAAACAAGGGTCTGAGCCAATGTGTAGACCGTAGGGATGGCAAAGTTCTGCGCCTCCCCCGAGAAATTGCACACCACCAGCAGATGCGCCTTTTCCGTATCTCGGGTATAGGCGAAAACATGCTCGTCCTCTGGGCACAGCAGCGTGAAGCTGCCGTCACGAATCACATCATGGCTCTTGCGAATCTGGATTAGCTTCTGATAGTAATAGAACACAGAATTCGGGTCTGCCAACGCCGCTTCAGCATTAATCTGAGTATGGTTGGGATTGACCTTCAGCCACGGCTTACCAGTGGTAAAACCGGCATTCTCCCCTGCCGTCCACTGCATGGGCGTACGGGCATTATCCCGGCCACGGGCCCAAATAGACTCCATCACCGCTTCCGGAGCATACCCCTCGGCGGTACGGTCACGGAACAGATTGTGGATTTCCACATCCACATACTCCTCCAGCGGCAGCTTGATATTGGTCATGCCCAGCTCCTCACCCTGATAGATATAGGGCGTGCCCTGCATACCATGGAGCATGGTAGCAAGCATTTTGGCAGATTCTACCCGATACCGCTTGTCATCACCCCAACGGGAGACGATTCTGGGAAGGTCGTGGTTATCCATGAACAGGCTGTTCCAACCCTCGGTGCCCAACTCCTGCTGCCAGCGGAGGTAGCAATCTTTCAGCTTCACCAGCGGCAGAGGGGCAAAGTCCCACTTCTGCCATGTGGTCTGATCCAGACACATATGCTCAAACTGGAACACCATACTCAGCTCCGAGCCGTCAGGGTTGCTGTACAGCTTCGCCCGCTCCACGTTGGCACCCCAGGCCTCGCCTACGGTGACCAACCCTTCCTCGATAAAGGCCTCACGGGATAGCTCCCGGAGAAACTCATGGAGCCGGGGGCCGTTGGCGGTAATCTTATTATCCGGCTCCTTGGCTATCTGGTCAATCACATCCAGACGGAAGCCCTCTACCCCCTTATTCACCCAGAAACGGATGAAATCGTACAGACCACGGCGGACCTTGGGATTCTCCCAGTTCAGGTCCGGTTGCTGCGGTACGAATTGATGGAAGTACCACTGACCCAGCTCCGGAACGTAGGTCCATGCCGGACCGCCGAAGACGGAGCACATATCATTGGGCGGTGTGGCTGCATCGCCGTCACGCCAGATGAAATAATCGTGATAGGGATTGTCCTTTCCCTTCAACGCTTCCTTGAACCAGATGTGCTGATCCGAGCAATGGTTCAGCACCAAATCCATAATAATGGAGATGTTACGCTTTTTCGCCTCGGCAATCAGTGTTTCCATGTCCTCCATCGTGCCGAACATGGAGTCAATGGCACAGTAGTCGGACACGTCGTAGCCGTTATCTACCTGCGGCGACTGGCACACCGGCGACAGCCAGATGCCGTCGATGCCCAGCTTTTCCAGATAGTCCAGTCGGGAAATCAGACCCTGCAAATCACCAATGCCATCGCCGTTGGTGTCCTGAAAGCTCTTGGGATACACTTGATAGAATACCGCAGACTGCCACCAGCCCCGTTTTGTTTTATCCAGCATGGTTTACTCCTTTTCGATGGATTCGAAGACACGGAGGATCTCGCCCACGCTCCAGGCCTGACCAAAGCAGCCCTTGCTTTCCGTGGGGAAGTCGCCCTCGTAGATTTCCGGCAGCTGACCGGCACAGCCCTCTCGCAACATCGGCTCCAGTGCGTCCAGCTGGCTGCGAACATAGGCCGCAGCCTCCTTGCCATGGGTTTTCAGGTAGGCCATATAGTATGCGCCCATGGGGAAAACCCATGTGGTGCCCTGATGGTAGGCCATGTCACGCTCCACCATGGGGCCTCCATAGTGGGGATGGTACTCCGGATCCTCGGGAGACAGGGTACGCAGGCCGCAGGGGGTATACAAGTGACGGCGCACCGTATCCACCACGCTCCGCTCCTGCGCCGGGCTGAGCATGCCAAAAGGCATGGACACCGCCCAAATCTGGTTGCAGCGAATCTGCTCGTCGCTCTTGGTGCCGGAAAGAACGTCCTTCAGGTAGCCCTTATCGGCAATGTAGAACTTTTCGAGGAAGGAGCGCTTGACCTGCTCTGCCAGCGCCGCATAGTCACTGCCATCGCAACCGGCAATGGTGCTGAACTGCTCCATAATCTTCAGCGCGTTGTACCAGTAGGCATTGATTTCCACAGGCTTGCCGTGACGGGGGGTGGGCAAAATGCCATTGACGCAGACATCCATCCAGGTCACCTGATCCAGACCGCCGCCGGCACGAATCAGACCGTCAGTATCCATGGAGATGGAATGGTGGGTACCCTTCTTATAATTGGCGATGATGCTCTGCATCACAGGCCATGCCTCCACCACGAATGCATCGTCGCCGGAGCGGCGATGGTACTGCCACACCGCATCAATCAGCAGCAGCGCCGCATCCACGGTGTTGTACATGGGCTTGGCCTCGCCCTCGGGGAACAGGTTTGGCACCAGTCCGTCCTTCTCGTATGCAAGGAAGGTCCGCAGGATGCTCTTGGCATCCTCATAGCGTCCGGTGGACAGGGTGCACCCGGGCAAACTAATCATCGTGTCCCGGCCCCAATCGCTGAACAGGGGGTAACCTGCCAGAATGGTCTTGCCGTTGGTGGAATCCCGACGAGCGATATAGGCATCCGCCGCCAGCACCAGCTGCCGGGCCATGGGGTCGGACAAGCCAGCAGCATCCAACAGTTTCGCCTGCCGCTCATAGTGGGTCTGAACCAGCGCATCGCCGGAAACTGCCTGCTCATCCATGGAAAACACCAGCTGGAAGGTGGCCGTTTCGCCGGAGTTCACGCTCTTGCTAATCTGACAAACGGCACAAACCAGACCCTCATCGGTACGACCGTCCTTAGCATCCTCGGAATAAGAAAGCAGCTGCCAGACAGGCTCGATTCGCTCCATTTCCGCTTCGGTGCGAATGTAGAGGGTATGGTCACCAGACCTAATAATGCCATTATCATAAGTAAAGTCCTTCTTTTCCGCCAGCACGTCCTCACGGGGCACGAACTTCAGGAAGGGCTTGATATTCAGCGTTACATCCTTGCCGGACTGATTCTCGATGGAATAAAGCACGGCAGTGGTATTCTTCTCCTGCGCCATAACCATCCGACGGGTCAAACGAACGCCCAGCACATCATATGTCCAGCAGGGCAATCCATCGTAGACGAAATTGGCCAGATGCTTAAATCCATTCTCCGGCTCGGTGCCGTCAGCAAACTGCTGGGTGGACAGCCACAATTCCTTATCGCCCACCGTCAGGCTCTCCTGCATCCGATGCACCATGTTAATACGGACATTGGGGGCCTTCACTGCCGCCACCAGAATGCCCTGGTCACAGCGAGGAACGGCGTAGCCTGCCATCACCGAAGCATAGCCACCCAGTCCGTTGGTCAGCAAAAAGCAATTCTCCTGCGCCCGTTCGATGGTACGCATATCCTGTTTTCCGTATACAAATCTCATGACGGTCTCCTCCTCATGGGAATATTATCGCTCTCTAGTATATCGTTTTTACGCTCGCTCGTCAAGGGATAAAACTTCCTCAGCAGTCAGCAGGCGGCAGCCCCCTCTGGGAAGGTCTCCGAGAACCAGGCTCCCCTCCTGACGGCGTTCCAAATAGGTAACGTGCATCCCCCGGGATGCCATCATCCGGCGCACCTGATGGTACTTCCCCTCGCAGACGGTAATCAGGCTCTCCCCTGCCCCCAACGGTTCCAGCTTCGCACTCAGGCACACTGTACCGTCCCGAAGAGTCAACCCCGACGCAAAAGCTGCTACATCCGCCTCGTTGGCAGTGCCCTCATGCTGGGCATAGTATACCTTCGGCACTTCCTTTTTAGGCGAAATCAGTTGGTGGAGCAAATCGCCATCGTTCGTGAACAACAAAAGCCCCTCCGTGGCCTTGTCCAACCTTCCGACAGGCTTCACATCCATAGTAATCCACTCCGGCGGCAACAGCGTCATGACCGTAGGATCCTTATCCTCGGTGGCGGTAACGTATCCAGCAGGCTTGTTCAGCATCCCAACAATACGCTTTTTGCCCCCTAAAGGGGTGCCATCCAGACAGATAATCTGTTTTTGAGGGTCGATTTTCACACTACCATCCCGAACCACCTCCCCATCTATCGTGACACGTCCGGCTTTCAGGATGGGCTTGACCTGCGACCGGCTACCAACACCGCTGTCGCACAGGAATTTATCCAATCGTTCCATCGTTCCTCCGTTCTATCCCCCCGTGGACACGCATAGGCTGTACAGCAAGGAGGGATCGATATGCTGGTTATGACCGCTAAAGTCGATAAGAAAAAGATTTTTATCATTCTGGCAGGAGTCGTTGCGGCGATTATCCTGCTGATTATGCTGCTGGGTGGCGGAAACGATGCCGCTGCCACCGCCAGCGTCGCCAACAACGATGACCGGGTGCAGTTCCTCAGCAGCTACGGCTGGGAGGTGACTACCTCGCCGGTGGAATCCTGTCAGGTTCGAATCCCGGCAGAGTCCTCGGAGGTCTTTGACCGGTACAATTCGCTCCAAAAAAGCATGGGCTACGATTTGAGCGACTACGCCGGTACCACCGTCATGCGCTACGTCTATCAAGTCAACAACTATCCCGGTTCCACTGAGCCGGTCTACGCCACACTGCTAATCAGCAAAAATCAGGTCATCGGCGGAGATGTAACCGATACCGCCGCCAAAGGTGCCATCCGTGGCTTCTCCATGCCAAAGGATATGTAAATTTATCTTACCACAGGATCTTCCACTTGACAATCCCCCACAAGGATGATATGGTGTAGAAAACCCAATACATGGTCTTCAGGGCGGGGCGCAATTCCCCACCGGCGGTGACAGTCCGCGAGCGTTTCGCTGAATCGGTGCAATTCCGATACCGACAGTATAGTCTGGATGAAAGAAGGCTTGCTTTTTCTACGTCCTTTTGCGCCCTGAGTCTATGCTCAGGGCGTTTTTTCGGAGGTTTCCTATGAAAAATTATAACATTAAGCAGATGGTCACCCTCGCCATGCTGACCGCAATGGCCTATGCTCTGGTCTGCCTCATTCGGATTCCGGTGGTGGTATTCCTGAAATACGAACCGAAAGATGTCATCATCACCATCGGTGGTCTGCTTTTCGGCCCCATGGCGGCGCTGATTATCTGCACCGTCACCGCACTGCTGGAGATGGTCTCTATCAGCGACACCGGTATCATCGGTGCTGTAATGAATTTGTTGTCATCCGCCTGTTTTGCTTGCACCGCCGCCTTTATCTACAAAAAACGACGCACCCTTTCCGGTGCAATTCTTGGCCTGATGATTGGCTCCACTATGATGGTGGGCGCCATGCTGTTATGGAACTGGCTGATTACACCGCTGTATATGGGCGTGCCACGGGAAGCGGTGCAAGCCATGCTGATTCCTACCTTCCTCCCCTTCAATGCACTAAAGGCCGGGCTGAACAGTGCACTGGTGCTGTGCCTTTACAAGCCGCTGGTGGGTGCGCTGCGCCGGGCAGATTTGATTCGTCCGCAGAAAAGTCAGAGCAGTACATCGAAGCTGGGTGTGTACCTGTTCGCTGGAATTTTGCTGTTGAGCTGCGTCCTTGCGCTGCTGGTCCTCCGTGGAATTCTGTGATGGCTTCCATTCGGCATCCTCGGCGGACGTAAATATGAGAATGCCCGATATTTTTCAACCAAAAACTACTTTAAAAATAGCCACAAGGTATTTAACCTCGTGGCGATTCAGCGTGTCAAAGAACCATAAATTATTGTTTAGCGGTGTAAGATTGCTCCGCACCAAACTTGGCTCTCCCTCTGGGAGAGCTGGCAAAAATCTTTGATTTTTGACTGAGAGGGTGTCAAAACAATGATAGGACACCCTCTCCGCCCAGTGTGCGCACTG
>JAZQIN010000115.1:0-3648 GCA_045541155.1 Faecousia sp. | reverse complement strand
CAGAATTCATAATGCATAATGCAGAATGAATAGTATCGGCTACGCCGATAATTTCAATCATTTCCGAAGGAAATACAATCATTTTGCATTCTGCATTCCACATTCTGCATTCCGGCGGTACGCCGGTAAACAATAATTTATAGTTCTTTGACACGCTAAAAAACCGCATCGCTTTTCAGCGGTGCGGTTTTGGCGACTGGGGTCTATAAGCCGGGTTCTGTCTTGACAGCCATCTATCTAGCCCTGCAATCGCTCGCAGGGTCAAGCCGCCTCCTCGAAGCGGTCGGGCAAACCTGTTGCTTCTCCACGGCGTTGCTCCGGGATAGAGTTTACATCGTAAAACCCATGTTACCATGGGCCGGGTGGGCTCTTACCCCACCTTTTCACCCTTACTTCATCAATTCACACACAAAATTGCGCCCATTACCGCAAGCAGTAATAATCACACTATGTGCAGAATCTCCTCCCCATTTATGGGGAAAGCGGTATATCTCTGTTGCACTTGTCCTGAGGTCACCCTCGGCGGGCGTTACCCGTTATCCCTGCCCTGTGGAGCCCGGACTTTCCTCATCCGGGGCCTTTCGGCCTCCGTCCGCGGCTGTCCAACCTCGTCGCAGGAGTATTATACCCCAAACCACGCCGATCGTCAAATCCTCTTGCAAATTCTTTCCGTTCAGGATATACTATATGAAATGGGATGGTAATATAAATTATCGTTTAGCGCACTAGCGGCGAAGCCGCCTTGGCTCTCCCTCTGGGAGAGCTGGCACCGCCGAAGGCGGTGACTGAGAGGGTTTCGGTGCTTTATATACCCTCTCCGCCCCAGTGGGCGCACTGGGGCACCTCTCCCAGTGGGAGAGGCAAGGGATTGTGCGTTACTTCGCTAAACAATAATTTATCTACCAGAAAGTCAAGAGGAAACGAGGGATTCCAATGGATTTTGAACAATATTTCACTTCACTGAGGGGAAAGAAAATTGCGGTGCTGGGATTGGGTGTCAGCAATCGACCGCTGGTGCGGCTATTGCTGGAATACGGCTGCGCCGTTATCGGCTGCGACCGGACTCCCATGAATCAGCTGGATGCCGAGGTGCTGGGGCTGGGCTGTCAGCTCCAAGTAGGCGAAAACTACTTGGAAGGCCTGGATGCAGACATCGTATTCCGCACCCCTGGAATGCATCCGGCAAATCCGGCACTGGAGGCACTCCGTCAGCGTGGCGCAAAAATCACCAGCGAGATGGAGGTATTTTTTGAGGTCTGTCCCTGTCACACCATCGCTGTCACCGGCTCCGACGGCAAGACGACCACCACCACACTGATTTCTGAGATGCTCAAAGCCGCCGGTTACACAGTCTGGCTGGGTGGCAACATCGGCACGCCCCTACTGCCCCTATGCCGTCAGATGAAAGCCAGCGACTACGCCGTGGTGGAACTCAGCTCCTTCCAGCTGATGGACATGGAGCACAGTCCTCAACGGGCCGTGGTCACCAATCTTGCCCCCAACCATCTGGATGTCCACAAAGATATGGATGAGTATGTGGATGCTAAGAAGAACATCTTCCAGTTCCAGTCTCAGTCGGATTTGCTGGTGCTCAACGCCGACAACGCCATCACCGACGGCTTCACCGGTAACGGTATTACGCGGAAATTTTCCCGTATCGACGCGGCGGATGTTTGCGTCCGGGATGGTATCATTTGTCGTGGTGACACGCAGGTGCTGGACACGAAGGATATCCTGATTCCCGGCGTTCACAATATAGAGAATTACATGGCTGCCATTCTGGCGGTGGAGGGTCTGGTGGAGGATGAGATTATCCGAGCTGTGGCGAAGACCTTCGGCGGCGTAGCCCATCGAATCGAACTGGTGCGCATCAAGGATGGCGTGCGGTTCTACAACGATTCCATCGCCTCCTCCCCCAGCCGCACCATTGCCGGTCTGCGTAGTTTCCCGGAAAAGGTAATCCTAATCGCCGGCGGCTACGATAAGCACATCCCCTACGACGTGCTGGGGCCGGAGATTTGCGCTCATGTCAAGAAGCTGTTCCTCGGCGGTGCCACCGGACCTCAGATTCGTGAGGCGGTGGAGCGGTGCGCCGGAGAACAGCCAGAAATCGTGGACTGCGGCAATTTTGAGTCCGCCGTTCGAGCCGCCGCTGCTGCTGCGGTCAGCGGTGATGTGGTTCTGATGAGTCCGGCCAGTGCCGCCTTTGACCAGTTCAAGAATTTCATGGTCCGGGGCGACTTCTACAAAAAAATTGTGAAGGAGCTGTAACAATGGATACCACAAAAGTGACGAAGCCCGCCCGAAAACTTTTGAAGGTGGGCCGCTGTGGAGCGGTAATTGTAGCGGCAGGCAGTGCCTCCCGGATGGGCGGCATCGACAAGGTGATGGCCCAGCTGGAGGGCGAGCCGATGATTGTTCGCACCGTCCGCACCTTTCAGGAATGCGACGTAATCAAAGAAATCGTCATCGTGACTCGGCAGGATCTGATTGTGCCGATTATGGATCTGTGCCACGGCTTCGACAAGGTACAGGCAGTAGTGGTCGGAGGCAGCAGTCGTCAGGAATCGGTGGAGCTGGGCCTAAATGCACTCTCCGATAAGGTCAAGCTGGCGGCCATTCAGGACGGTGCCCGTCCCCTGATCACATGGCAGGTGATTGACCGTGCGGTACGTGCAGCCCACAGCTACGGTGCCGCTGCTCCGGCGATTCCCGTGAAAGATACCATTAAGGTCGTAACCGGAGGAGTCGTGAAGGAAACGCTGGACAGAAAAACCCTGCAAGCTGTCCAGACTCCACAGGTATTTGACATCGACCTGATTCGTGGCGCACTGCAAAAGGCTCGTCTGGACGAAGCCGAGGTCACCGACGATTGCTCCGCTGTGGAACGGCTGGGCATGAGCGTAAAAATCGTGGAGGGAGACGAGCGCAACATTAAGGTCACCACCCCCATGGATTTGCTGATTGCGAAAATGCTGCTGGAGGAAATGAAATGAGGATTGGACATGGATATGATGTACACCGTCTGGTGGAGGGCCGGGACCTGATTCTTGGCGGCGTGAAGATTCCCCATACGCTGGGCCTGCTGGGCCACTCTGATGCAGACGTGCTGCTCCATGCGGTGTCCGATGCGCTGCTGGGAGCGGCAGGATTGGGAGACATCGGCAAGCATTTTCCCGACACGGATCCTCAGTATAAAGGGGCGGATTCCCTGAAATTATTGGAAATTGTCGGGCAAAAGGTAGCGGATGCTGGTTATCGAGTCAGCAATATTGATGTGACCATGATTGCGCAGGCGCCTAAGCTCCGGCCCCATATCGAGGCCATGGAGCGCAATATTGCCAACGCAGTTGGTATCGATGTGGGTCGAGTCAACATCAAGGCCACCACCGAGGAGCGTTTGGGCTTCACCGGCTCCGGCGAGGGAATGTCCTGCCACGCTGTGTGTCTGTTGGACGAATAATTGTGGCGTGCCGAATGGTGCCTTGGTCCATTATGTCAAAGAACTGTAAATTATCGTTTAGCGCACTAAGCGCCGCCCCCAAAGCCTCCCTCTGATGAGGGAGGTGGGCCGGCGAACGCCGGCTCGGAGGGAGAGAAAATGTTGAAATTCTTCTCTCCCCCAGTCGAAAATCAAAGATTTTCGCC
>JAZQIN010000114.1:0-10451 GCA_045541155.1 Faecousia sp. | reverse complement strand
GACCGCAAGTCTTTGATGATGTTGTGGGTCAGATGGCTGTTACGCAGACATTGAAAACTCAGCTGCAGAGCGGTCGGCTTAGCCATGCCTATCTGTTCACCGGATCTCGGGGTACGGGCAAGACCAGCAGCGCCAAAATTTTGGCCAAGGCGGTCAACTGTGAGAATCCTATCGATGGAAATCCTTGCAACCGGTGTAAATCCTGCTTGGCAATTGATTCCGGCTCCTGTATGGATGTTTTGGAAATCGATGCAGCCTCCAATAATGGTGTGGATAATGTTCGGGATCTGCGGGATGATGCAATTTATACACCGTCTCAGGTGAAAATGCGTGTGTACATCATTGACGAAGTGCATATGTTGTCCATTTCCGCGTTTAATGCGCTTCTGAAAATTATCGAAGAACCCCCGGAGCATCTTCTGTTTATCCTTGCAACAACAGAGCTGCATAAGGTTCCGGCGACGATTCTGTCCCGTTGTCAGAGATTTTCTTTTCGCCGAATCAGTCAGGAAGATATTGCCGCAAGACTGCAGTATGTGGCTTATCAGGAAAATATTGATTTGGATGACGGTGCGGCCAAGGTGCTGGCTCGGTTGGCTGATGGCGGTATGCGCGATGGATTGAGTTTGCTGGATCAATGTGCTTCCGCTACCACGGGAGAAGTGACAGCGGAACGGGTCTATGCCTGTCTGGGTATCGCCGGTGAGCAGAAATGCGCCGAACTGATGGGCTATATCGCTGACAAAGAGACGGGAAAGACGTTGACACTGTTCAATCGCCTCTATTCCGAGGGTAAGGATTTGGCAGCGATGCTGGACGAGCTGGTCTGCCTGACCAGAGATTTAATGGTACTGAAAACTGCCGGTAATTCCGGCATCGCCATGCTTTCCGGGGTGGCAACGGATCGGGAGGCAGGGGAGCTGTCAAGACGCTTTTCCAGCGGTGAGCTGATTCGCATGATGGAGCTGCTGCAACAGACCATTGCAGGTTTTTCCAGAAGTGGTAGTCGCCGGATGGATGCGGAGCTGTGCCTGATTTCTCTGTGTCAGCCGGAGCTGAGTATGGATTCGGAGAGCCTGAACGCCCGCCTGACCAGGCTGGAGGAGCAAATCAAAAGCGGAAGCTTTGTGGCGGCGGTGCCGATGCCCCAACCCACGACACCGGTGGAGAGGGAAGAAGAACGTCCACCGCTGCCGGATGATTGGGATGCGCCTCCAACGGCGGAGGATTTGCCCGTAGATACCACACCGGTTGGATTCTGGACGGATTTGGCAGCAGCCATTCGTCGTGAACTGAAGCCGCCATTGCTGGGATTCTTCGCATCCACCCCCAACGCCCCCATTCAGGGTGTGCTACAGGGAGACCAGGTCATCCTGAATTGCTCCACGAAGTTTATTCAGGAAATGGTGGACAAACCAGCGGTATTGGAAATGGTTGCGCGCAAGGCCTCTGTTCAGCTAGGTAGGCCGGTACGGGTGAAGGCGGTGGACAGTTCCGCAAAACCCGAAAACAATCAAAACTTAGAGCGGCTGCTGGATTTCGGCAGAGCGCATTCTGATATCATTAAAATCAAAGAATAAGGAGTTTTCAATATGGCCAAAGGTGGATTTCGTGGCGGCATGCCCGGCGGTATGAACCAGATGCAGATGATGAAGCAGGCGCAGAAGATGCAGCAGGAGTTGCTGCGTATGCAGGAAGAGCAGGAAAATAAGACCTACACCGCTAAGGCTGGTGGTGGCATGGTGGCCGCTACCGTCAATGGTAAGCATGAGGTGGTCAATCTGGAAATCAACCCCGAGGCAGTGGACCCCGATGATGTGGAGATGTTGCAGGATATGATTATCGCTGCCGTTAACGAGGCTATGCGTACCGCCGATGCGGAAGCAGCTCAGAATATGTCCCGTCTTACCGGTGGCATGAATCTGGGCGGCCTGTTCTAAGGGGGCAACATGCAGTATTTCCCTACGGCGCTGCAGGAACTGGCCGATCAGTTCGCACGGCTGCCCGGTATTGGCGGAAAGACCGCACAAAGACTGGCATTTCATGTGCTGGAACTGCCACTGGAGGATGCGGAGGCCTTTGCCAATGCTATCCTTGCGGCAAAAAGGGAGGTTCATACCTGCCCGGTGTGCCAGAACCTGACGGATCGGGAGGTTTGCCCAATTTGCGATGACCAGATGCGTGACCACAGCCAGATTTGCGTCGTGGCGGAGCCGAAGGATGTAATCGCAATGGAGCGCAGCCGAGAGTTTAATGGAGTCTACCATGTGCTCCACGGCGTTATCTCCCCTCTGAATCGGGTGACGCAGGATGATATCAAGATTCGAGAGCTGCTTCATAGAGTGGGAAACGACCAGATTCGAGAGGTCATCATGGCCACCAATCCGGATACGGAGGGGGAGGCTACGGCAATGTATATTTCCCGGCTACTGCGACCGATGGAGGTCCGAGTGACAAGGCTGGCTTATGGCGTACCCGTGGGCAGCCAGCTGGAGTATGCAGACGAGGTGACCCTGTCCCGGGCCTTGGAAGGCAGACAGGAGATCTGAAAAATCTGTCGGAGGATGGGATTTCCGTCGCTTTGACCATTGCATTTATTTGTGCGATGTGCTATAATTAAATGCACATGAAAGGAGGTCTGTGATATGGCGCATAAACACCACCGGAAGAAAAAGTATCATAGTGTCACGGACCGTCCCATTTTTAAGGCCTTGAGCGCAATGATAACTACGGGGATGTTTGCTTTGTTGTACTATATCATCGTGATTCTGATGCAGCATCCCAGCGTGGCGCTGACATGCAGTATGCCCTGTGTACTGGTGCTGCTTTGGGTGGCGCTGAAACAACGGCATTTTTGGTGGGTCTGGCTGATTGGCGCTTGCCCCAGCATTGTTATGATTCTGGTCTTCCGCCAGCCGAAAATTGCGTTTCTGATTCAGAGTTTCTATTGGGCCATCAGCTATGGGATGTGTATGTGGCTGGTTTTCGCCAACTCCCGGGCAAAACATCGGTCTAAAAAGAAAAAATCCAATCATCACCATTCTGACGAACCGCCGGTACCTCGTCCCCGAGACGAATTGTTGGAAAAGCTTTTCGCAGATGCAAAATAAAGGCAGTACGGAGTTTGCCCGTACTGCTTTTGCTTTATAGCTTGGAATAGGTTTTTTCCAGAAAACGTTGGCTGGTAACAATGCAGCGCTTATGGGTGCCCTCGCCGATGATACCGGTTTCATCATAGGCGGTAAGCTGGAAGGTAATGACTTTCCCCTCTACGGCGATGACCTCCGCTTCGGCCCGAACCTCCAGACCAACAGGAGTGGCGGAAATATGACGGATGTTCAGTTCAGTGCCCACAGAGGTGTGACTGTCATCCATTGCGGCGCCAATGGCCTCGCAGGCGGCACCTTCCATCAGTGCTACCATGCAGGGGGTGGCGTAGACCAGCAAGGAACCGGAACCTACCTCTGCAGCCGTGTCCTCTTTTTCGACGAGGGTGGATACTTCGCCTTTCATTCCAATGGTAATCTCCATAATTGAGCCTCCCTTTTTCTTAAAAATATACTCCACATTGTGGGATAAGTCAATAAAGGGATTGATATTTTAGTGAAGATGCATTATAATAGGTACAAATTTATCGAAAGAAGGGCTTCGCTATGAAAGTCTACGACAAAATTAATCTGACCATGCTCTGCGATTTCTATGAGCTGACCATGGCCCATGGCTATTTCGAGAAAGGCTACCGTGACCGTATCACGTATTTCGATTTGTTTTACCGTCGGTGTCCTGACGGCGGCGGTTTTGCCATTGCTGCCGGTTTGGAGCAGATTATTGAGTACATTCAAGAGTTGCGCTTTGAGCCGGAGGATATTGAGTACCTTCGTGGCAGGAATCTATTCAGTGAGGAATTTTTACAGTATTTGGCGGATTTTAAGTTCACCGGCGACATTTGGGCAGTGCCGGAGGGTACGCCCGTTTTCCCCAAGGAGCCTATCATCACCGTCCGTGCGCCTGCCATTCAGGCGCAGTTGATTGAAACTTTCCTGCTGCTGTCGGTGAACCATCAGAGCCTGATTGCTACCAAGGCAAACCGTGTTGTCCGTGCCGCACAGGGACGGACAGTGCTGGAGTTCGGTTCCCGTCGGGCACAGGGCGCAGATGCTGCTATCCTTGGTGCCCGTGCCGCTTACATCGGCGGCTGTAACGGTACTGCTTGCACCATCTCCGATCAGCTGTTCGGTGTCTATGCTGGCGGCACCATGGCTCACGCATGGGTGCAGATGTTCGACAGCGAGTATGAGGCTTTCAAGTCCTACTGCCAGATGTATCCCCACAACGCTACCTTACTAGTGGATACCTACAATACCCTCAAGTCCGGAATCCCCAATGCCATTCGGGCATTCAACGAGGTACTTAAGCCCATGGGCATCACCAAGTGCGGCATCCGTCTGGACTCCGGCGATATGGCTTACCTGAGCCAAAAGGCTCGGAAGATGCTGGACGATGCCGGTTGGACGGAGTGCCAGATTTCCGTGTCCAACTCGCTGGATGAATATATCATTCAGGATCTGCTGCGGCAGGGTGCGAAGATTGATATGTTTGGTGTTGGCGAGCGACTGATTACTGCAAGATCCGAGCCGGTGTTCGGCGGCGTTTACAAGCTGGTGGCGGTGGAGCGGGAGGACGGTACCGTTGACCCCAAAATCAAGATCTCCGAAAACGTTGGCAAGATTACCAACCCCCACTACAAGAAGCTGTACCGGTTCTTCGGCAACGACACCGGCAAGGCCATTGCGGATTACCTGTGCGTTTACGATGAAGTCGTGGATGACAGCAAGGATATGGAGATTTTCGACCCTGAGGCCACATGGAAGACCAAGACGGTGTACAATTTCACCGCTAAGGAGCTGCAGGTGCCCATCTTCCAGAATGGCGAGCTGGTTTACCAGTGCCCCAGCCTGCAGGATGTTCGGGCCTACTGCCTTGAGCAGGTGGATAAACTCTGGGATGAGGTGAAACGTTTCGACAATCCTCACACCTACTACGTGGACCTTTCCCAGAAACTGTGGGATATCAAGTACGGTCTGCTGAAGAAGAACAGTCACTATGAGGCATAATTCTGCGAAAAATGTGGCGCTGGGCGGCGTGATGGCCGCACTGGCGGTGGTCATCATGTCCATGGGAACGCTGATTCCGGTGGCGACCTTCGTCTGCCCTATGTTTTGCATGGTGCTGCTGTCGGTGGTGTTGCGGTTGACTGGAAAGCGTACCGGCTGGGCGTGGTATGGCGCGGTGAGCATCCTGTCGCTCCTGCTGGCTCCGGATAAGGAGGCTGCGGCGGTGTTCCTGTTTCTGGGCTACTATCCCATCGTCAAGCCGTGGCTGGATAAGCGTCCGGTGGCATTCCTGTGGAAGCTGGTGCTGTTCAACGTGTCGATTTTTGCCATGTACGGCGTGCTGATTTGGGTCTTCGGGCTAAAGGATTTGCTGGAGGACTATCAGGAGATGGGCGTGGTTCTGACGGCGGTGACGCTGGTGCTGGGCAACATTACGCTATTTATGCTGGATGTGGTGCTGGGACGCTTGGGGAGCCGGAAACGTGGATAAGGTTTGGAAACTGTATATCCTGCGCTGTGGTGATGGAAGCCTGTACACCGGAATCACCACGGACGTGCAGGCACGGCTGGCAGTCCATCGCTCCGGCAAGGGTGCAAAATACACCCGTGGACGTTTGCCGCTGGAGCTAGTCTATTCCGAAGAATGTGGAACCCACTCTGATGCCCTGAAACGGGAGCTTGCCATCAAGGCACTGACCAGAGAAGAAAAAGAACGTCTTTGTAAGCTATAAGCATTTTTATGCTTTTTTGTAATACCTCGACTTCGGTCGAGGTATTGTTTTATGACGCCCCTTTGGTCGAGCGTTCTTTTTTTACTTGATAGATTTTACATCGCTCTGCATACCGCAGGGCGGTAAAAATATTTTGAATACCGTTAAGAAATTATTGACAATCGATAATCATAGTGCTATAGTGGCACTAACAGGAGGTGTCAATTATGGAAAAACAAAAAATCTGGGCAAAGGTGACACGTTGGGTCGAGCGAGGTGTGGGCATGCTATTGGTGGCGCTGGTATTCCTGCTGCCGTCGATACTGCGCTGGTATACCGGTTTCCGGTTCCTGACTGTGGGGGAGCAGTGCTGGATTACAGTGTCCTTCTATTGCTGCGTGGTCATCATTGGGTGGGCCTTGTGGAATCTGGACTGCCTGCTACGCAGCATCCTTGATGAAATTGTTTTCGTACGCAAGAATGTGCGTTGCCTGCGACGGGTGCAGTGGAGCTGCGGACTAATTAGCGCAATCACTGCAGTAACCAGCATTGCGTATTTGCCGCTGGCGCTACTGGCGGTGATTATGGCATTTCTCTGCCTGACAATCAGCGTAGTGTCCCACGTGATGGATGCGGCGGTGACCATTCGGGAAGAAAATGACCTGACGATTTGAGGTGGACTATGGCGATAATCGTGAATTTGGATATGATGTTGGCAAAGCGGAAAATGACTTCTCTTGAGCTGGCGCAACGTATTGGCATGACGCAGGCGAATCTGTCCATTCTGAAAACAGGTAAAGCTAAGGCTGTGCGGATGTCCACCATGGATTTGATTTGTAAGGAGCTGCAATGCCAGCCGGGTGACCTGTTTGAATATGTGGAGGATGATGATCCATGGAAAAGATGAACAATAACACTGCTTGGAAGTCCAATCCTTACGGCGGTTTTTACCCACCCTATCCGTATGGCTGGGTTGTCCAGCCACCTCCGGTTCGGGAGAAAACTATTTTTTCCACAGGGAAAAATGAGTTGATATTTGGGATATTTATTGTTGTGTTCGGTTTTATATTGGGTAATTTTACCCTATTCGGCGGCTTTAATGTGGGATTTGCTATCGCAGCGATTCTGTGCATTTGCGGTGCAGCAGGATATCTGGTTGCCTCTGGCTGTCGTCCGACTGCATACAGTTTGACACTGCTGACGCTCAGCGTTATGATTACTGCCGGATTTGCCCGTAGCGATGATAGCTTTGTCAAGTTTGTTATGTTCATCTTTTTGGTAATTTCCTGCAATCTGGCACTGTGTCTGTTGGCTGGACAGAATCGCTCCGGGCCGGCAGGTATTACTTCTCTGGTGGATGTACCGCTAACATTGTTTATGGGGTTTGGACAAATGGCTCCGGCTTTCCGTGGAGTGGGGCATACCATTCGTAGTGGCGGCCCTACCATTAAGAAGAGTGGTTCGGTGCTGTTGGGACTGGTGGTGACGATTCCGCTGCTCTGCATACTGATTCCTTTGCTAATGTCTGCTGATGCGGCCTTTGAAGGACTGATTCGGCTGATTCCGGATTTTAATCTCAACGAGGTTATTATCACGGCTGTTTTTGGAGGCGGTGCAGCTTGTGTTTTGTACACACGTGCCACGGCTTTGCGGCACAGACCCAAGACGGTTCGTGCTGAGAGCAGACCGCTGCAAGGTTTCAGCTACCTGACTGTGAACACTGTGCTTGCAGCGGTGTGTGTGGTGTATCTGGTGTATCTCATCAGTCAGTTGGCTTATTTCATCGGTGGCTTTGCTGGAATGTTGCCCGAAGATTTCACTATGGCGGAATACGCCCGACGGGGATTTTTTGAAATGGCGTGTCTGTGCGCCATCGACTTGGTTATCATGGCACTGGCAATTGGATTGTCTGCTAAAAAAGATGATAAAGTAGCTTGGTCTACAAGATTTTTGTGCTTGCTGATTGGTGTGATGACGATGTTTTTGGTGGCGGCCGCCAGTGCGAAAATGCTCATGTATATCGAAGCCTACGGACTGACCCGGTTGCGTTTACTGACTGAGGTAATCATTGTCTTTCTGGCCATTGCAACTGTGGTAGTCAGTGCGTGGCTATTTGCGCCGAAATTGGCGTATATGAAGGTGCTGCTAATTGTTGCAATGGTTATTGGAGCATCGGTGATATGGGTCGATGTGGATACGGTGGTTGCAAGCTATAACGTATCTGCCTATCAGTCCGGAAGTCTGGAGACAATCGATCTTGATTATCTATCCGAATTGGGGGATGGCGCAATCCCACAAATCGCAAAGCTGACAGATGCTACGAATCCGTGGGTTGCGCAGCAGGCACAAGAAATTATGAATCGTGAGCGGCACAATCCAGGTGACTTCCGAAGCTGGAATTATGCAAGCTGGTGCGCGGAAGAACTGATGAAATAAAATCGCAGCCCTAAATCATTGCGTGGTCCTTCCTCGACGACTTTAGCAACTCTTACTAATAGAACGCATTTTCAAAGGCATTTGCGCACTGTTTATGGACGCATAATTAGAAGGAGTGAAATGTATATGAGTAAAAAAACTCTCCACAAAAACTCGAGTTATCCTCATCATTTGTTTGGTGTTGGTTGTCTGCATAGTTCTTGCGGTAGGAATATTCTATTTCGCTGTTTCACGGCTATTTGGTAGATTTTATGAGCCGAATCTCATTATTTCCTCTCCGGACAGTCAGCATGAGCTGGCGGTTCGTGAATGGTCGTGTTTGGGAGGATCAGGAGCAGATATTTACATCAGAGAAACCGAATGGTATAACAGTTGGATGATGAAGCAAATTGGAAGAGCAGCTCCGGATGATTATTATCACCCCTTTGCCGAAGGGACTTATTACGTGGAATGGGAGAGCGATAAAGTCACGATTTATTATTATAAGAATCTCAGCATTGAAGTTGAAAATAGGAATAATCGCTCTACATGGCGCGGCATTGTCAGTTATGACCTAGACTGACGGTCGCTGGCAGTCAGTAGAAAACTATGGGAATCATTAACGGTTTTATTACTCAGAGCCTAAAAGAGGCCACCGGTTACACCGGTGGCCTTCGCATATTCAGTTACAGAGAAACCAGGCCTGCGTTGACCATTTTTTGTAGGCTCATGAGGATGCCCAGCTTGGCGTGGGCCCAGGTCAGGCCGCCCTGAAAATAGACGGCGTAGGGCTCCCGGATGGGACCGTCGGCGGACAACTCCATGGTGGAGCCTTGGACGAAGGCACCGGCGGCCATGATGACCTGCGCGTCATAACCGGGCATATCGCCGGGGATGGGGTCGGCGTAGGAGTCCACCGGTGCTGCGGCCTGAATACCCTTGCAGAATGCAATCATGGCCTTTTCGCTGCCCAGCTCCACCGCCTGAATGATATCGTGACGGGATTCGGTGGCGTTGGGTACGCATTTGAAGCCCAGCGGCTCATAGAGGTTCGCGGCGAAAATGGCACCCTTTTCGGCACTGGCCACCACGGTGGGGGAGAGGAAGAAGCCTTGATACAGCGCCGGCATCAGTCCCAGATTGGCACCGACCTCCTGACCCAGACCGGGAGCGGAGAGCCGATAAGCACATCGGTCTACGCATTTCTGGGTGCCGGCAATATAGCCACCGATGGGAGCCAGACCGCCGCCGGGATTTTTGATTAGAGAGCCTACCACCATATCCGCCCCCACATCGGAAGGCTCGATGATTTCGACAAATTCGCCGTAGCAGTTGTCCACCATCACAATCACATCCGGTTTGATAGATTTACAGAAGTGAATCAGCTCGCCAATCTGGGTGACGGAGAAGGTGGGACGGGTGGCGTAGCCTTTGGAGCGCTGGATGGTAATCAGCTTGGTTTTTTCGTTGATGGCGGCACGGATACCCTCATAGTCGAAGGTGCCGTCGCTCAGCAAATCCACCTGATTGTAGGTCACACCGTACTCCGCAAGGGAGCAGGGTCTGGGACGGATGCCGATGACCTCCTGCAAGGTATCGTATGGCAGCCCCACAGGAGAGAGCAGCTCATCGCCGGGGAGCAGGTTGGCACTGAGGGCGATGGTCAGGGCGTGGGTGCCGCAGGTGATTTGGGGACGCACCAGTGCTGCCTCGGTATGGAATACGTCTGCATAGACCTTCTCCAGATTGTCCCGGCCCATATCGTCATAGCCGTAGCCGGTGGTGGCGGCAAAGCAGGCGGCGGACACCCGATTCTTCTGCATGGCGGAAAGCACCTTCGCCTGATTATACTCCGCGACCTTGTCAATGGAGGCGAACCGGTCGGAAATTCGGGCGAGGGTCTGTTCGCCGTATGCGTAGACAGCAGGAGAAATGCCCATGGTCTGATAAAGTTCAAGCAATTCTTTCATATCCATTCCTCTTAAATGTAATTAAACTTTGAGAATTATATCGAAAACTGCGCTGACTGTCAACCCTGCAGTAATGGTTAGGGTAAATTATCGTTTAGCGGTCTAGCACCGCAAAACAAAATACTTTGTCATTGCGAGGAGCGAAGCGACGTGGCAATCCGTTCTCTACATACGCTACTAAATAAGCGGATTGCCACGCCAGCGTGTGCGCTGGCTCGCAATGACATACGTTGTTTATGGTG
>JAZQIN010000113.1:0-11186 GCA_045541155.1 Faecousia sp. | reverse complement strand
CACTGCGTCATCAATCGTACCATCCGTCAGACGGGAATCGAAGGTAATCATACCCATATCCACGACAGAGGTCATATCGCTGACGGAAACGTAAGCGTTGTACAGAATCTCTGCCTCAAAGGCCAAGGTGGGATACTGCAGGGTCAAGGTGGGAACCACCACAGGCTCCTCCGGAATCTGGTACAGCTCCAGCGTTACGGAGCCGTCCTCATTCACATACAGGTCAATGATGTGCTGGGTATTGCCCGCCAGGAACATCTTCTCGGTACCACCCTTATAGAAGGTGCCGCTGATGCCGTCCACATAGGTTTCGGTCTTGTAGACATTGCCTTCGGTATCGGTAACGTAGATATAGCTATCCTCATCCAGATACAGAACAATCCGATCGTCGGTGAAGTAGTAATCCTTACCGGTGTAATCTGCGCCGTTGATATAGCCTTCCAAATAGAAGTTCAGTCCAGTGCCGCAGACACACATACGATTCACAAAGTCATGTCCGATATATGCGCCGCAGGTGGTACAATTTCCGTCCACATCGTGATTGCCATGGGCACACTCGATGAGGCCGTCCACAGTGATTTCGTGGGTATCGGGATTGAAGGTGACGCAGATAGTGGCATCCGCACCGTTGTAGGCCTTGTAGTTCTCGGTGGGCCAACTGCTGTCCCAAGTGCCATTGGTAACCTTCAGCTCCAGAACGCCTGCAGGAATGGAGAAGTATGCCTCATAATTGCCGTTGTACTCGGTCATCTTGTAGGCAGGATCGTTCTCGATCCAGCCGTTGAAGTTACCGGAAACGTAGTAACCGGGTTCAATGACTACAGGCTGCTCAGCACCACAGATGCTGCAGGTGCCGTCCACATAGGTATGCTCCACAATCTGAGCGCAATCGGTGCAAATGCCATCAGTGGTGTGGCTGGGATGCGTGCAGGGTAGGTCGCCAGCATAGCTCAGGGTCAGGCTGCCGTCTGCGTTCTCTACGAGAGTGAAGGTCAGCTCAACACCGCCGGGGACGAACATCTTCTCAGAGCAACCGGAGGAAGTGTTGTAGAAAGTACCAGTGGTGTCGGTGACATAGGACTTGCTCATGTACCAGTTGGCATTGTCGCCAGTCTTGATGAACACGTAGCTATCGCTATCAAAGGTAGCAACCAGAGTGCCATCAACAAACTTGTAGTCGCCCAGATTGGCGTAGTCTTCCTCGCAGCCGTAGTTGGCGCCGTTGATATAGCCAATCAGGTAGTAATCAGGAGCTGCAACAGGCTCATCGGAACCAGTGTCGCCGCCGGAGGGCGTAGTCAAATCGGCAGGAATCTCCTCGCCGAACAGCAGGTAAGCATACTCGGGGTAGTCAACGAACACGTTACGAGTACCAGTGATGGACTGAACTGCATCGTTGTGGCCCATCTCCCAAGTGTCAACGGGGTCTTCCGCAATCCACTTCAGCAGGATGTCCACACTCTCAATAACGCCATCGGCACCAAACAGGTTGGTGTTGCCCCAACGGGTATACAGGTACAGAACCGTTCTTGCGCAGTCGCCACGGACAGACAGGCCGGGATCATAGTAGCCATCGCCTTCGCCGTAGGCGGTATTGTTACGAGAGCTGTTCTCGCTGGGATTGGCAGGACGCAGGTGCATGATATCACCGATGTCGGTGCTATTGGAGCCGATGCACTTGCTGTTGGGCCAGATGTGTTCCTGATTGTAGGTGGTGCCGCCGTCCCAAGTGCTGTTGACCAGCAAGCCGCGGTAGATGGTGGACACCTTGGAGGTATCGCCGTTCAGGCAATCGGTGTACAGATAGTAGTAGCGGCAGTCCATGCTGCTGCTGGAGGAGCTGTACTTGGTGAAAGTGGTATGGTTGGACTCCATCAGAGTCTGCAGTGCGGCATACAGCTCGCTGCTGGCAGCATTGGAAGTGGAGGTGCCGCCGGCCAAATCGGACAGCACAGCGAAGGTATAATCACCGGTATAGAACTCAGTGGCATAGGTGGACAGGAACTGGATTTCCTCGCCACGGGCACCCCAGTTGGCAACATAACCATCAACGATGTTGTAGATAACCTGATCAGCACTGGTGTAGCCAGTGGGGTTGGTAATCATCAGGATATAGGCCTCGCCGCAAACGGTGCAAGCGCCGTTCTTCCAGTTGTGGTTGCAGGTGCTATCGGAGTTACCTGCGTCAGCATTCTCCTCCGTAGAGCCTTCGGTGGTGATGCCGGTAATCAGGTAGATGGCAACGACAGGCTGGGTGGTAGGCTTATCCACAGTATCCGCGTAGCAGGAGAACAAACTGCTGGAGGAATTGTAACGAAGGGTATTGCGGGTGCTGGTGCCGGCAGCAACAATGGACGCTGCACCGGTAGTAGCATCAATGGAGATATTCCAGGATCCGTTATCCGTCAGCTCCGTGTCGGTCTTCAGATGGTTGGAAGAACTGGAGGGGGCATACAGGAACTGGCTGGTGCCCACTGCAAGTGCGTAGGTACCGTCCAGATTACCGGTCTCCAGCGTAATCAGTTCCACATCAGAACCACAGGTCAACGTATTCAGCTCAGTGTTCTTAACAACAGCAGCCTGACCGCGGTTGTTGCTGTTCTGAGTGGTGCTCAGAGCGAAATCGTACTCCAGAGCAACAATGATAATCTGGTCGCCCAGAGAAATCTGGGACATATCGGTGACCAGAGTAGCAGTGTAGCCGGTTGAATCCGGAGTGGGCTCGGTAGAGCCACCTTCGTCACCGCTACCGCCAGTGGAACCGCCGGTGCCCTCGGTATCCTGAACCATGTAAATGCAGATATCCTTCATGGTGTTGGTTTCCGCATAGCAGGAGAACAAGCTGGAACTGCTGTTGTAACGCAGGGTATTGCGGGTGTTGGCACCCACAGCCACGATGCTGGCCAGGGCAGTGGTCGCATCTACATCAATGTTCCAAGAAGCATCCTCAGACAGTTCGGTGGCAGTCTTGAGGTAGTTGGAAGAAGCGGAGGCAGCATACAGATACTGACCCTCGCCTACAGTCATGGCCAACGTGCCAGCTACTGCACCTTCTGCCAGTGTGATGACCTGCGTATCATCATAGTAGGTAACCGTGCCATTAGTGGCATCCTTTACGACCGCAGCCTGAACACGGTTGTTGGTGTTCTGAGTGGTGCTCAGCGCAAAATCGGACTCAGCAGCCACGATGATGATCTGGTCGCCGGCATTCAGCTTAGTGCCGTCGGTAACCAGAGTGGCAGTATAGCCAGTGGGCTCTACAACTTCGCCGCCACTTTCGCCAGTGCCGGTAACCTTATAGATGGTCACATCCACCTGACCGCTGGAATAGCAAGCGAACAGGCCGGAACTCTTGTTGTACTTCATGGCATTGCGGGTATTGGCGCCGGAGGCAACGACACTGGCAACGCCGGTGGTTGCATCGATGGAAATCGCCCAGGAACCATTTTCCGTAATGGTGGTTTCCGTCCGCAGATAGTTCTTGGACGAGGAGGCAGCATACAGGTACTGGCTCTCGCCTACGTTGAAGGCGAAGGTGCCATCCACCGCACCGGCCTCAAGGGTAATAATCTGGGCATCCGCTCCAACGGTAATGGAGTCTGTGCCCCGGGTGACTGCTGCCTGACCACGGTTATTGCCGTTTTGCGTGGTGCTCAGGGCATAGTCATATCCCGATGCCACAATTAGAATCTGGTCGCCGGCTTTCAGGGTCGAAACATCCGTGACCAGTGTGGCAGTGGTGGTCGTCTCCGCACTGGCCAGCACGCCGAAGAACGACATGACCATGCACAGAACCACCAGCATACTGATAAGCTGCTTGGGTAAACGTTTCATATGTATCCTCCTTTATTATTTTGGATAGTTAAATTATACTGAATATCTCAGCAAATAGCAACAAAAATCGCAGAATAATTCTGCGATTTTTATTGCTATTAAAATAAATTTGTAAGTAGAATCTCGATTCCAATGACTATCAGGATTACACCGCCCATAATGCCGGCCTTCCCCGCCAATTTGGTTCCGGCCTTGCGGCCAATGGCGATGCCCCCTAAGCAAATCACATAGGTCACTGCCATAATCAGCCCTGCCGACAAAAGCGCACTGGCCCAATTATAATCCGCAATGGTAAAGCCCACCGAAAGCGCATCTATGGAGGTAGCAATGCCTTGAATCATCAGAGACTTCCAGCCAACTGCGTGGCAGTGTTCCTCTGGCCCCTCTTGGATGCCCTCACGAATCATGTTGCCGCCAATCCATATAAGTAGCCCCAACGCGATCCAAGGAATCAGACGCTCAAATGCCGCAAAATATCCAGCAATGCTGCGAACGCAAAACCAGCCAATCATGGGCATCAGTCCCTGAAACACCGCAAACACTGCCGCAACCAGTGCCATTTTCCGTTTTTTCATGCAGGGTTCGTGCAGGCCATTGGCAAGCGATACCGAAAATGCGTCCATCGCCAGTCCAACGCCCAGCATAATGCTCTGGGCAATCAATGTAATGCTGATCATCCTATTCTCCTTGTCCTAATGTCATTGGACTATCCTAACAGATTGCACCAGCTTTGTCAATCGTTATGCTACCTCTGCTCTAACAGCCGCAGGAAACACCTTATTCTGTCACGATGATGAACGCCACGGGCTGAAGCCCGTGGCGTTCACAGTGCGTCAAAGAACTATAAATTATTGTTTAGCGGTGTAACAGATATGCACTGTCCCTTGGCCCCCTCAGCGACTCGCCAAGAGCCGCCGCTATGCGGCGGTTGCTCGCTTGCATAGCGCCTGCGGGCGCTTATGACGAGGGTAGCGAAGCGATTCTAAATGAACGATTGCCAGTGGCAATCGAACAATAAACTATGTGGCAAAAATCTTTGATTTTCGACTGGGGGAGAGAAGCATTTCAACATTTTCTCTCCCTGGGAGCCGGCGTTCGCCGGCCCACCTCCCTCATCAGAGGGAGGCATTGGTTAGTGCAAACTTGCTACGCTAAACGATAATTTACCGCAGCATGGCACTTTTTTGACAGACTGCAAGACCCCCGGGGGTTCTGCCCCGGGGGTTCTGTTTGCAAAAAAACACTGGACGTGCCGATTGGCACGTCCAGTGGTGCGTTATGAACCAAAGACGCTCAGCAGGAAGCCGGCGGCGATGGCGGAACCGATGACGCCAGCCACGTTGGGGCCAAGGGCGTGCATCAGCAGGAAGTTGGAAGGATTGGCCTTCTGGCCCTCCAGATTGGCAACACGGGCCGCCATGGGAACGGCGGAAACACCAGCGGAGCCAATGAGGGGGTTGACCTTGTTCTTGGTCAGCTTGCACATAACCAGGCCGCCCAGCAAACCGCCGATGGTGGACAGGATGAAAGCGCACACGCCCAGCACCACGATTTTCAGAGTCTGACCGGTGAGGAAGTTGGAGCCAACCATGGTAGCGCCCACAGCGGTGGACAGCAGGATGGTGACGATGTTCATCAGGGCATTCTGCACCGTATCGGACAGGCGATCGGTAACGCCGCACTCCTTGAACAGGTTGCCCAGCATCAGGCAGCCAATCAGGGG
This sequence comes from Faecousia sp., assembly GCA_045541155.1. GTDB lineage: Bacteria > Bacillota > Clostridia > Oscillospirales > Oscillospiraceae > Faecousia. The sequence goes on along the minus strand of JAZQIN010000113.1, from coordinate 5,629 downwards.
AGCGGTATCGGGCAGCAGCAGAGCCACAAACAGAGTGACCACGATGGGGAAGATGATTTTCTCGGTCTTGGACACGGTACGGGTCTGCACCATCTTAATCTGGCGCTGCTTGGAGGTGGTCAACAGCCGCATGAAGGGGGGCTGAATCATGGGAATCAGCGCCATATAGGAGTAGGCTGCCACAGCGATGGCACCCAGCAGACGGGGAGCCAGCTGAGAGGTCAGGAAGATAGCGGTGGGGCCGTCGGCGCCACCGATGATGCCGATGGAAGCAGCCTCCAGACCATTGAAGCCCAGACAAATAGCGCCAAAGAAGGCGGCAAACACACCCATCTGAGCAGCTGCGCCCAGCAGCAGGCTCTTGGGGTTGGAAAGCAGAGGGCCAAAATCAGACATAGCACCCACGCCCATGAAGATCAGGCAGGGATAGATGGAAGTCTTAACGCCGATGTAGAAGAAGTCCAGCAGACCACCGTTCTTCAGGATGTGGCCATAGCTATGGTAGAACTGGCTACCTTCCTTCATGAACTCATCCCACAGGTTTTGATTGTACAAGCCTGCACCGGGCAGGTTGCTCAGCAGGCATCCGAAGGCAATGCCCACCAGCAGCAGCGGCTCAAATTTCTTTACGATTGCCAGATACAGCAGCACGCAGGCGATGACCAGCATAACCAGATTCTGCCAGCCGCCATCCATAAAGCCGCTGAACATCTGGGCGAAACCGGATTGTTCCCACAGATTCAGCAGGATTTCACCAATATTTATCTTCATTGGCTATCCTCCTCAGCCGATTACGACCAGCGGTGCGCCGGTATCCACGGTGGATCCCTTGCTTACCAGCACCTGCGTAACGGTGCCGTCCTTAGGGGCCATAATCTCGTTTTCCATCTTCATGGCCTCCAGCACCACCAACACGGTGCCGGCCTTGACGGCCTGACCGTTGGTGACGTTGACCTTCAGAATGTTGCCGGGCATGGGAGCGTTGACCGGCTCGCCGGAGCCGGTGACGGCAGGTGCCGCAGGGGCAGCAGGCGCAGCGGGTGCGGCAGCAGGAGCAGCAGCCGCAGGCGCGGCAGCAGGAGCGGCAGGTGCCACAGCCTCGTACTCATCCAGCAGAATCGCCTTGCCGGCTTCCACCTCTACCTCATAAGTGCGACCGTTCAGGGTCACTTTGTATTTCATTCGTTTTGTCCTCCTTGGATGACTTACTTGCTGAAAATCTTATTCAGCAGCGTGACTACACCAATAATCACGCTGGTGACGATGAAGATGCCCAGCATTCCGATGCCCATGATGGACAGCGCATCTAACAGGTTGCCGGTGTCGATGGAGGTAAAGAACTCCAAAATCTTCCGGCCGATATTCATAATGTATTCGTGCATGGCGCCCTCCTTACATACCCAGCATATTCTTGACCAAAGCAAGAATCAGGCCGCCGGCGATGACCGACGCAATCTGGCCGGACACGTTAACACCGATGGAGTGCATCAGAAGGAAGTTGGAGTTATCCTCCTGCAGGCCCATCTTATGCACCACACGGGCAGACATGGGGAATGCGGAGATACCGGCAGCGCCAATCATGGGGTTGATTTTCTTCTTGCTGAACAGGTTCATCAGCTTCGCCAGCATGATGCCGCCGAAGGTATCCACGATGAAGGCCACCAGACCCAGACCCATAATCAGCAGGGTCTCGAACTGGAGAAAATCCTCTGCCTTCATCCGGGAGGCGATGGTGATGCCCAGGAAGATGGTAATCAGGTTCGCCAGCACATTCTGAGCGGTATCCGACAGGGAATTCAGCACGCCGCATTCCCGAATCAGGTTGCCGAACATCAAAAAGCCAATCAGGGCCACCGCATCGGGGGCTACCAGCGCCACGATCACCGTTACCACGATGGGGAACAGGATTTTTGTCAGTCGGGAGACCTTCTTGCCCTTGTACTCCATCCGGATCAGACGTTCCTTTTTGGTGGTACAAAGCTTGATGATTGGCGGCTGCACCAGCGGCACCAGTGCCATATAGGAATAGGCCGCCACCATGATCGCGCCGATGTAGTTGGAACCCAGCTGACCGGCAACGAAGATGGAGGTGGGGCCGTCCGCCGCGCCGATGATGGCGATGGAGGCGGCGTCCTTCAGCTCGAAGCCGAACAGGGATGCCATAAATAAGGTAAAGAAGATGCCGAACTGAGCCGCCGCACCGAACAGCATCAGCTTGGGGTTACTGAGCAGAGGGCCGAAGTCAATCATCGCACCAATGCCCACAAACAGCAGCAGTGGGAACAGCTCATGGCTGTCGATGCCGATTTTGAACAGAAAGTCGATGACTGCCTGAACGCCGGAGCCGGCCTCCTCGATGGGCAGGTTCACCAGGATCGCACCAAAGCCCATGGGCAGCAGCAGTGTCGGCTCCATCTCCTTGGCGATTGCCAGATAAATCAGGATGCCGCCGATAATCCACATAATTACGTGCTGCAGCTCGATATTGGACAGGTTTTGATATAGGATCTCCATTGTGCCCCCCCTTAGCCGATTACGACCAGAGGAGCGCCGGTATCGACGGTGGAGCCCTTCTGTACCAGCACCTGTGTGACGGTGCCATCCTTGGGGGCCATAATTTCATTTTCCATCTTCATGGCTTCCAGCACCACCAGCACGGTACCGGCCTTGACGGCCTGCCCATTGGTGACATTGACCTTGAGGATGTTGCCGGGCATGGGGGCATTGCCCGGCTCGCCGGAGCCGGTGACGGCAGGTGCCGCAGGCGCAGGTGCAGCTGCAGGCGCAGCAGCCGCAGGAGCCGCCACAGGAGCGGCAGCGGCAGGTGCCGCAGGGGCATAAGCCTCATAATCACTCAGGAGCATGGGACTTGCCAGCTCCACCTCCACCTCGTAGGTGCGGCCATTCAGCGTAACATTATATTTCATGCTTACTTGACCTCCTTGATGGACAGGAACCGCAGCTCATTGAGGGGCTTGCCCATCTTGTCAGCTACGATTGCCATAATCATAGCGGCGGTCTTAGGCTCCACATCGTGGAGCTTCAGGGCACCGGCAGAGCCGGGAGCCGTGGGCTTGGGGGCCTCGGGGGTGGGGAGTGGAGTCTCGGGAGCAGCCACAGCAGGGGCCTGAACCTTTTTCTGCTTGTTGGCGGCAGCCACGAAAATCTTACCGATGATGATGACAACCACCATCAGAGCAATCAGACCAAGGAACACCACGCCGTAGCCCAGCAGGGCAACGATTGCGGAGTCGGCGATGCCGATATCCTTCAAGCTGGATTCCGCCGCTTGCTTGGCAACGGTCTCCATGATTGTTTCATTCATAGGTCAGCCTCCTTACGCCTCAACGATGGTGTAGGTGACTTCGTTCTCTTCCTTGGCTTTCCGCTCCTCGAAGAACTTCTCTGCCAGATTGGGGAAGGCGATGTAGCTGAGCACATCCTCGTCGCAACGGGCGATGCCCTCCAGCTCCTTGCGGGTCTTGTCCACGATGGGTGCCAGGGTATCGGCGTAGCGGCCGGTCAGGGGCTTCTCGTCGCCCAGAATCAGCTTCTGAACCTTGGGGTCGATGGGAGCCGGGGTCTTGCCGTACTCGCCACGGCAGTAGGCCTTGACTTCCTTGGAGACCTTCTTGTAGCGCTCGCCCTGCAGCACGTTGGTCACGGCCTGAACGCCGACCATCTGGCTGGTGGGGGTGACCAGCGGAGGATAGCCCAGATCCTTACGAACCTTGGGGGTTTCAATCAGAGCCTCGTCGAACTTATCCAGAGCGTTCATCTGCTTCAGCTGAGAAAGCAGGTTGGAGAGCATGCCGCCGGGAACCTGATAGGTCAGGCACTGGGTGTCGGTGGCCATGGACTTGGGCATCAGGGTGCCGTCGGCCACGAACTCATCACGAACGCCCTTGAAGTAGTCGGCGATCTTCTTGGTGCACTTGTCGTCCAGATCTACCTGATAGCCCAGCTGACGCAGAGCGTAAGCCATGGTCTCGGTGGCAGGCTGGGAAGTACCGCCGGAGAAGGGAGAAATGGCAGTGTCGATGATGTCCACGCCAGCCTCGACGGCCTTCAGGTAGGTCATGAAGGCAAGGCCTGTGGTGGAGTGGGTGTGCAGGTCGATGGGCAGATCCACGGCGTCCTTGATGGCGGAAACCATGTCGTAGGCCTCCTGGGGACCCATGATGCCAGCCATATCCTTAATGCAGATGGTGGCAGCGCCCATTTCTTTCAACTCCTTGACCATTTCCACATACTTCTTGTGGGTGTGGACAGGAGAGGTGGTGTAGGAGATGGTACCGGAAGCAATGGCGCCGGCCTTGACGGTGGCTTCCATAGCGGTCTTCATGTTGGTCACGTCGTTCAGCGCGTCGAAGATACGGATTACATCCATACCGTTCTCAACGGCCTTCTGGACGAACATCTTGACGAAATCGTCGGGATAGTGGGAGTAGCCCAGAACGTTCTGACCACGCAGCAGCATCTGCAGCTTGGTGTTGGGCATCTTGGCACGGATCTTGCGCAGACGCTCCCAGGGATCTTCGTTCAGGTAGCGCAGGCACACGTCGAATGTTGCGCCGCCCCAGCACTCAGCGGCGTAGTAGCCGGCCTTGTCAATGGTCTCGAGCATGGGCTCGAACTTGTCGTAGGGCAGACGGGTCGCGATCAGAGACTGGTTCGCGTCACGCAGAACGGTCTCCACGAATTGGACTTTTCTTGCCATTATGTATGAAACCTCCATCAATGGAATTTTTGATATGCTTCGGTGAAGTCCAATCTTCACCAGTTACAGTGTAGCACATTATAAATAAATTGTAAACCGCTATTTTAATGTATACATGAAATAATCCAAGCTATTTTTTGCGGTGTAACATGGTATAATCTTCTAAATTCGGGCCATACTACCTGTGCAAGGAGGTAATTGCCATGAAACGACTTTTCATTCTGATCATCGCTGGGGCGATGCTGCTGACTGGGTGCAGCACCAGACAGGTGGAGGATAAACTGGACGCAGCCGGGGACATGGTGGAAAACGGGCTGGACCAGATTATGGACAACACCACAACCACCGGCACAACCGGCACGACTACCGGCACCACCACCGCCACCACCGCCAAAATCACTGAGACGGAGGCGGTAGCCATTGCGCTGAAGCACGCTCAAACTACCCAGGAGAAGGTGACCGGCTTGCGGACGGAATACGAGGTGGATGATGGTGTGGGTCACTACGATGTCCGGTTTGTACTGGACGGTCGGGAGTATGACTACGAAATCGACAGCACCTCCGGTAAGATTCTGTCGTTTGACCGGGATGATTGAAATTTTTTCGGCAGTGGCTTGACATTTGAACTGATATCGTATATAATGAGCAAGCCTTGGCCCGGTGGTGCAGTCGGTTAGCACGCCAGCCTGTCACGCTGGAGGTCGACGGTTCGAGTCCGTTCCGGGTCGCCAAATAATAAATCCCCGTCCGAAAGGATGGGGATTTATTTCAGTGTGTCAAAGAACTATAAATTATTGTTTAGCGCACTAAGCACTGCACCGTATACAACGCTTGTCATTGCGAGGCCCGAAGGGCCGTGGCAATCCGTACTCCTCGTAATATGTAGAGAAAACGGATTCCCACGGTCGC
>JAZQIN010000112.1:0-19366 GCA_045541155.1 Faecousia sp. | reverse complement strand
TTCGGCGAAGTGCCCGTTCTTTTGCTCCAACTTATGCTTATAAAAACCTTGAAATACATCCAGTATTCCTGCGGTTTTTACCACATAATTTGAAGCAAAATTCCTGGGCACCCACTCGAAATTGAGTTTTTAGAGGTGCCCATATGTTACAGAAAATCAATTTTAATAATGTTCTTGCGATTAAAGGGATGGGGCGGGTTGATGATACTCGCCCTATTGATTTGCAGGAATATGTTATTCCGGTTACTCAGTCGATACGAAAAACACCGCTACCGGTTATCCCTATTCCGCAAAAGATTTGCTTATCCAAAAAGATCGGCGGCACGGTTTACGACGTGACCGCCCATTTCGATATAGAGGGCAAAGAAACCATATTGCAGCAGTTCAAGGACTTGATTCTGTCCACTGAACTGTAACCCACAGAATTGTATCAAGTGTAGCGAGCATTGTATAATAGCTTCGCCTAATATGCAATGCTCGGCTTACACAGAAAGGAGTTTATTATGGCAAAAAAGCAAGCCGAGAATAATGTAAAAATTACTGCTCTTTACTGCCGCCTTTCCCAAGATGACGGGCGTGACGGCGAGAGCAACAGTATATCCAATCAGAAGGCGATCCTCTCTCAATATGCCAAAGAGCACGGATACCTTCACCCTGAATTTTTTGTAGATGACGGCATTTCCGGTACTCCTTCGACCGCCCCGATTTTCAGCGTATGCAAAGAATGGCGGAGAATGGTGAAATCGGCACAATTATCGTAAAAGACCTTTCCCGTTTTGGTAGAGAAACCATAGAAATGGGCAGGCTGACTCAAGTGGTATATCCTTCACTTGGAATAACCTTTATCGCTATTCAAGAGAACGTAAATACCAATACGGGTACGGGACTTGAAATGATGCCATTCTACAATATTTTCAACGAGTGGTATGCTGAGCAAACAAGTAAAAAGATAAAGGCAGTTTGGAAGTCAAAAGCAGATAACGGGGAACGTGTATCCTCCGCAGTTCCTTTCGGGTATATGAAATCTCCCGATAATCCAAAACAATGGATTATTGACGAGCCTGCCGCAAAGGTTGTTCGATATATTTTTGAGTTATGTCTTGCGGGACTTGGTCCGATGAAAATTGCACGGCGCTTAGAGAATGAGGAAATCGTCTGCCCGACCGAGTATTATTATCGTATCGGCAGAAAGGCAACAAACAAGCGACCTGATAATCCGTATCGTTGGGATCAAGTAACGGTTCGGCACATTCTTGAAAACAGACAGTACACGGGCTGCACCGTTAATTTCAAAAGCACCTTTGTCATCTTCAAGGTTAAGAAAACCATCCATCTTCCCGAAGAAGAATGGCAAATCATACCCAACACCCAAGAAGCAATCATTGATGAAGATACCTTTGAGAGAGTACAGGAACTCCGAAAGAACCGCCGCCGCAATTCTGCAACAGGAAAATCAAGTATGTTTGCCGGATTATTATATTGTGCCGATTGCGGTTCCAAACTGTATTATTGCGCTTCTAAAAGTATTGAGGACGGGAAAGAGTTTTACCGCTGTTCTCAATACAAGGAAAACAGAGGTGCTTACACCATTCACTTTATCCGTGATTCCGTACTCAAGGAATTGGTGCTTGATACCATACGGAAGGTAGCAAAATATGTGTAGGAGTTTGAGCCGGTATTTCTTTATTTGTTTGCAAAGCAAAACACTCTCGGCAGAGAAACGGCAATCCGAAATATGAAGCAAAATATCGAAAAGTCCAAGCGGCGCATTAAAGAACTTGATATGCTGATTGAACGCATTTATGAAGATAATGTGCTTGGTAAGATTTCGGATGAACACTTCTATCGTATGTCTGCCAATTATGAAAAAGAGCAAAAAGAACTGCTCGCCGCAGTTGAACACGACGAGCAGGCAGTCAGAAAAGCCGAACAGGAAAAGATTGATTTGAAGGTTTTCCTCGAAGCAATCCGTGAGTGTACTGACTTAAAAGAATTAACACCCACGATTGTAAACACTTTGATTAAGCGGATTGATGTTCACAATAGCGAAAAGGATGAAAGCGGGACAAAGCACGTTCCAATCGATATTTCCTTTACAGCGGTGGGAATTATCAATACCCCTACCGAAAAAGAACTGATTGCGGCAATGGAAGAAATACGAGAAAAGCCGCTAAAATCCGCTTGAAACAAAGGAAAACGGTGCAACCCTCACGGGTTACACCGTATCCTACATAAGACTGTCCTTTAGAGTACGACTCTAATCAGATGGCGTTTTTTCAGACCCTCAAAAAAGTACTTTCTGCGGTAAATTATCGTTTAGCGCACTAAGCGCCGCCCCCAAAGCCTTCCTCTGATGAGGGAGGTAGGCCGGCGAACGCCGGCTCGGAGGGAAAGAAAATGTTGAAATTCTTCTCTCTCCCAGTCGAAAATCAAAGATTTTCGCCAGCCCCCTCGTCAGAGGGGGCCAAGGGACGGTGCGTGCTGTTACACCGCTAAACAATAATTTATAGTTTTTTGTCAGTTATTCACGCTGTGATGGCAGATAGGACTTGTTGCATCCAGAGCCATGAACGTATATCCGTTCTCCAGTCCCCACAAGATGATATTCTCCACCGCATCCACGCTGTAGCCAAAAATATCGTGCTGCAAGACCACCAGATGATTACGCTTACTCTTGGCAATCCGCTGAGTCACATTCTGAAACACACCTTCAGCAGTTTTGGTGCCACCGGCATCCTCACTGTCGATGTTCCAGTCTACATACTGGAATCCCAAATCCTGTACCGCCTGTGTCAATCGAGTCATAATTCCCTGGTTGTATTTTTTGCTGACACCATTGGAACTGCCGCCGGGAAAACGAGACAGCGTAGGCTCCACATCGGCATACTTGATAATCAAATCCCTCATTGCGTTAAAGTCCTCAAAAAAGGCATCGTCGCTGGAATAAATTTGACTATACTTATGGGTCTTTGAATGAATCGCCACCGTATGACCGCCTTTTACGATGTCATCCAGCAGGTCCAACCGCCCGGTATTGCACACAAAAAATGTGGCCTTTACATTATATTTTTCTAGAATCCCTAACAATCGCTCAGTATGCTTTCCGGGACCATCATCAAAGGTCAGATAAATGATTTTCCCTTCCCCATCCGGCTCTACTACCTCTGGCTTCGGAACCGCCTTGACCTCTACAACACGTTTGGCTGTGGCGGTATTATCATAGGCATCCGTAATGGAATAGGTCAGCGTATATTTTCCGGCACGACGATAATCCACCTTACCGGAGATGATTACCTTGTCGGTGATATCTCCCTCCACTGCATCCTCAGCAGTATAGCCGGGGTCTTTCCAGCGCTCACCGGCAGTGATGGTAATCCGATCTTTTCCTTTCAGGGTCAACACAGGCGCATCTCGGTCGTCATAGACAATCGTACGGACCACCTTTGTCTTGTTTCCGGAGCTGTCGCTGACCGTATAAGTCACCTTGGTTCCGTCCTTGCTTTCTTTACGAACCACAGATGCGGTGATATCCCCATCATAATTGTCCGTGGCCTTGAAGCCTTCTTCCACATATTTTTCATTGGGAAGCGTATAGGCATCGGGATTGCTGGTCAGTTCGATAACCGGTGCCTGTGTGTCCACCACTGTCACAGTTCGGGTTGTTTCCGCACGGACACCTTTCTTTTCTGCGGAATAAATCACAGTATAGGTACCCGTTTTACTCAAATCCACAGTGCCCTCAACTTCAACCGTTAGTTCATTGGTCTCTTCCGGCGCATCCTCATAATACCAAAGCGCAGTTGCGCCTTCATCATTCCATTCCTGACCAAACTCTACCGTCACCTGATTTTCACCAATTAACGTGATTTCAGTAATTATTGTACGTTTCGGTGCTTCAGGCTCCTGCTGCTGTGCACATCCGGTCACAATTCCCAGCACTAGCAGCGCAATCAAAAAAAGAAGGCAAATACGTCTCATTTGTCCAATCACCCTTCCCCAACTCTTCTCAAGAACTCTGTCTGAATTGTATCCCAACAAGTCCACGCTGTCAATTGGAAAATGTTAAAAAAGATCTAATTTTGTCACCATGCTTTCCGTATAAAAACGGAGCCGTGCTTACGGCCCCGTTTGGTCTTCCGCCTCACCAGTTCGGACAAAAGTAAAGGTCATCATCGATTCCAAAGGATATCCATCAGCATCTACCAACGCCTGTTTCGTACACGCGCTGCCCCCGTAATATTTTCCGGCATCGTTCGGGTCATAGGATCCTGCAAAAGAGCTGGCCCATCCAGAACCGAATTGCTCCCACTTCGCAGAACGTTCCTCCCAGCTGTCCCCCGGGACTTCAATCCACGCAGGTTCCCAGTAGAATACCCCCACTGCGCAGTCGCCCAGCTTGCTCATGGCAGCGATGATTTCATTTAAAGCTGTGGCCTGCCCTTGAACGGTATAGGGATACGTCCCCTTGGCAGAGGCATCATAGGCCATGTTATCCCATGCAGTCTCCGCAATCATAACTTTTTTCCCGAATCCTTTGGCTACTGCGCTCAGCTGTGCAGTCAGGTTGTTCAGCGTCCCGTGGTACGCCGGATAGTAGGAGCTGGCGAAAATATCGTAATCCACCTGATAATCCTTTAGCCGCTGGGCAAAGGTGGTATAGCCACCCTTTTCAGGGTTAGTATAGTGTACCGCAATGAGGATATTTGGATCATGGGACCGCACCGCATTGGCGGCAGCAGCCATTAGCTGATACTGCCCTTCCGCCGTCCATTCACCACTCATGCCACCGTTGGTCTCGTTACCAACCTGAACCATTTTCACATTGATACCTGCTTCATCGAAAGCCTGCAAGCTCTGCTCGGTAAAATCGATAATGGCCTCGGTCTTTTCTGCCAGCGTCATGCCCTCCCACGCCTTGGGAGCCTGTTGCTTACCGGGATCTGCCCAGAAATCGGAGTAATGGAAATCCACATACAAAGAAAGCCCATATTGGGTGGCACGTTTTCCAATTTCAATGGCAGTTTGCAAATCATTGTTGCCACCGCCGTAACCATTGCCGTTGGCATCGTAGGGATCGTTCCATACACGAACACGGATAGAATCCAGCCCGGCCTCACGCAGGGTTTTCAGGAGATCCTGAGGCTGACCGTCAAAGCCACGATAAATCACACCGCTCTTTTCCTGTGCAATCAGGCTTGACACATCCGCCCCCAGCATGAAAGAATCAGAAAGTCCTTCTACCTTACTGACTACAATGCCCGGTCGATTTTGCTCTGGAACCGATGATTGATGCTCTGTCTGTGTCGGCTCCGTGCTTGTGCAGCCACATAGAACAAAAGATAGAAAAATCAGGACTATCAATAGCTTTTTCACGAAAATCCCCCTCTCGTTTTATACAATCATTATCGCATAGAAGGGGGATTATATCAAGTCTTTATTCAAGTAATCTCCGAGCCGCCCCACTCTACGACGGTGAAACCCTCACGAGTCGGCGCATCTAAAGCCTGCTCCTCAAGCATCACATAGCTATCAGATGCTCGCCATGCCATGAACACCCGAATCAGCGTATCCGGTGCAGGATTAATTTCCAGCTGCGCCGACTCTGTGTACAAATCACTCTGGAACGATATGATGTTATAAGGATTATTCTGCATCTGGGGCAGCCAATAAACAATGAACTCGTTGGCTTCCCTGCGGTTCAAGCCCAGCTTTTCCAAAGCGGCCTCCAAAAAAGCACAGGTATCCTCGCCTCGGATACAGAATCCCTTGGACAAGTCATAACGGACGGAGGGCTGTCCCTCCCAGTACAGATAGTTGTATTTTTGACCACGCTCATCTGTCAGCGTTCCATCCGGCTGAGCCGTCACCTTCCAACCATCTCTGTAAGCCGGATAGGTGCAGGTCAGACTGCCTTTATAGTCCAGCTTGACGGAAACCTCCATCGTTGTTTGCGGATAAAGGTAGATGACCGGCTTATAATCCATCATTCCTTCGTCAATTTCAATTGAAATCAATTTCGCCTCTGCGTTGCCCGAAGCATCCCGAAATAGGTTCCGAACGTCGCACCGGACATAATCTCCTTCGCACCACTCACCAGATATGCTACCTTTGATGCGGAAGCGCTCATTCTCATCCAATCCATTTGCGATGAAATAATCATCATGGATTTCGGAAACTATCAAACTGAGCGTTGCATGAACAGTCTCCAGCTTCGCTGTTTTTTCATCCAGCCACAGACCGGTATAGCGGACCTTGTTGATATCAGTTACTAAACACCACCCTGTCGCATTGATTTGCGCTGGATAAGACTCCATAACGTGCCCGGTATAGGTTATGCGGACAATATCACCTTTTTTCACATGGATAGATTCCAGATTCTGCGCAGAAAATTGGATGGAAGAACACATCTTCTCATCTAACGGCGTAACCAAAACCGAGAATCCACTCACTCGCTCTACTGTTGCAAGAAAGCTGGGCTGTTCCAGCTGCTCCGTTTTGACCTTGGTTCTTATCATGACAGTTGCCAGCAACGCCAGCAGGCTTGGTACCGCAATCATTGCAACCAGTTTCTTTTTCATGACCATCGCCTCCTTCTATCTAAATAACGAACTTAAAGCCTGATTTACTCACAGGAAAATGTCAAATCAGGGTCGGACAGCTGCCCGACCCTGTATGTTACGCTTCTTCTGCCGGATGCTCTATCAGTACCACACAGGTACGGCAAGGCAGATGCATCTCGATGCAATAATCATCCTCTTTGTCAGGATCCGGCTGGGCTTCATGGATCATATGGGGAATCTGGTTCCAACCGCCATACTTCATGTCGTCACTGGTAAACGCCACTTCAAATTTGCTTCCTTCCCGTACCGGAATGCGGAAAGCTCCCTGAGACCATGTGGGATGGAAGTTGAACACGAACAGCAGCCCCCTCCGGGAAAATGCGATGCACTTCTTCTCATCATCCATGATGTGCAAATCACCGCAGCTCTGACTAAACAAATCAACGCTCTTAGTCAGCGCCACCATATCCCGGTCAAATTCGCCCAAGAACCGGTATTTCAGGTCTTGATTATCCTGCAGACTCCACTGACGGCGGCAGTAATGGAAGCTCCAGCCGTTGCCCTCTCGGGGAAAATCAATCCATTCCGGATGACCGAACTCATTGCCCATGAAGTTCAGGTACGCCTCACCGCCACCAGCCAGCGTGAACAGACGAATCATCTTATGCAGCGCAATAGCACGGTCGATATGGGCGTTGTGGCACTCCTGATGCATGTCCGAATACATACTGGCTCCTGCCAGCCGGAAAATCATAGTCTGGTCACCTACCAGCGCCTGATCATGGCTTTCAACGTAGGCCACCGTCTTCTCACCGGGGCGGCGCAGGCACATATCATTCCACATCTGACGAATGTTCCACCATTCGTCGGATACTTCCTTGACAGTCCGGACCCACATATCCGGCAGGCCCATACCCAATCGATAGTCAAATCCAATGCCGCCATCTTCAATAGGCAGACACATGCCAGGCATACCGGACATATCCTCGGCAATGGTGATGGCATCGGGATTAACCTGACGAATCAGTTCATTGGCCAGCTGGAGATAAGTGACGGCTTCGGTGTGGGTATTCATGGAGAAATATTTTTCATTGTGGTCGAAGTTGGTGCCGAGTCCATGGTCATGATAGAGCATGGATGTGACACCATCAAAGCGGAATCCGTCAAAATGGTACTCCGTCATCCAGAATTTCAGATTACTCAGCAAGAAGTGGATGACCTCATCCTTTCCATAATTGAAGCATTTTGTGCCCCAAGCCGGATGGTCACCCTTGCCCCCGTCATGGAAGAACTGCCAAGTGGTGCCATCGAACATATTGATGCCCTCGGTGTAATTGCTGACAGCATGAGAATGAACCACGTCCAGAAGTACACGGATACCCATCTCATGGGCTGTATTGACCAGATATTTCAGGTCGTCCTTCCGTCCAAACCAGCTGGAGGCGGCAAAGAAGCTGGAAACCTGATAACCGAAGGAGCCATAATAGGGGTGCTCCATGATGGCCATCAGCTGGATGGTATTATAGCCAGCCTTCTTAACACGAGGCAGGACATACTTGGCAAAATCATAGTAAGAGCCGACCTTGCCTTCCTCCTGCGCCATGCCTACATGAGCCTCATAAATGTAAAGAGATTTTTCACCCTTGAAATCCTGATCCGTCCAGGGATAGGTGTTGCGCTCGTCGGTAACCTCAGCTACCCATGTGATAGAGCCAGGATCCTGCACCACACGTCGGGCGTAAAGGGGGATATGCTCCGTACGCTGAAGGTTGGCATCGACAATAGTCTTAACCTTGCAGCCTTCCCACAGGGCATCCTCGCCCTCCAAGAACAGTTCCCAGTTGCCATTGCCGAGGCTGGTCAACGGATGGCTGGTCCAGTTCCATCCATTAAAATCACCGGTCAGATACAGCTGATAGGCGCTGGGCGCCCACTCACGATAGACCCAACCGCCCTCCACACGATGGAAGCCGTAATAATCATGTCCATTGGCAAATTCATTCAACGTTCCGCCATTGGGCAGCAGTCGATTCTTCGTTTCATGGTACTGGTGCATCCGCAGGTCGATATCACCGGCGTGCCACTGCAGAACAGGATTCAATTCGATGAGTTTATACATAGGTATCCCTCCAGTTTTCGATTTTATTATATTTTATCATAAATCTGATTAATTGCAAGGAATTGTTTGTCAATGCATCAAAAGGGCACCCAAACGGCAAAACCGTTCAGGTGCCCTGTGATTACAAACCGAATTGCTCCTTATTTTGTCCATCGGTGAAGGATGCGTACACATTTCCAACTGCGCTGACAATATCTCTGAGTCGATCGTAGCAGCAATTCTTCCTGTAACGGCACTTATCGCAGGACTGTAAATCGCACTCCAGTAGATACCCGTCATAGGGCGTCTTTCCACTGTCCAGACGCTGATACAGTGCATCAAATACCGCCTTATCGAAGAATTTACTCAGCACAACTCGAATCTTATCCTCTGCCGTACCGGCAGACTTCAGCTTCAGATACCGGCTGACGCAGGAAAAATAATCCCGAGTTTCCTGCTCGATAGAGGTAAAGCAGCAAAGCTCCTCCAGATATCGAATTGCCGCAGGATACTGCTTTAATTTCCATGCCGCATAGGACAGGCTACTGTACATCAGCATCAGCGTCTCAGACCCCTGCATGGGCAGGCCAGCCAAACCAGCAAAATTACTGCGACGGGAAATCATGGACTTAATTTTATTATGATACATCAGCAGGAATGCCAGTGCAGCATCGTTGGCAGCGGCCGGATTTTTGAGGACCTTAGACGCTTCATCACCCATACCGTACTCAGATACCGGCTCCGTCAGAAGCAGACCACGGGTCTCGGAAAAACCAGGAACAACAAAGTGGTAGGTTGGGAAGCCAAGATAGGAGAAATTACGCACATACAGCGGCAGTCCCAAATCTTTGTACAGCCCCAGCATATAATTCAGAAGCTCCCGGTTGGTCATGTTGCTGCGGTCCACAAATTCGGTGCAGGGACGGTCGCAGGTCAACTCCTCAGCAAAGAAGTCAACAGTGAACAGACCATTTCCGGTCTCCATCTGGTTCAGCGCATTGTGAGAGAACGGAACATCCCGGATGTCATTCAGGATGGTGTTCACATGAGAAGAACTGAAGGTCTGCAAATCCTTACCCTGAAAAATTTCCGTCAGGGTACGGTTGATAGCAATCTCCAGAACTGGATCGGCACCGATGTTCACCACATAGTCCTGGGTCCTCTTATTGATAATACGGGTAGCAATCACCGGGAAGCCATTATCCATGGACAAATCAAAAATCTGCACATCGTACTCGCCACTCTGACGAATCGTTTCGAGAATCTTCGATGCGGTGGAGAACTGATTGAGGACCTCCTCCGGAATGACCGGTGCAGACGCACCGCTCATCAGCCGAGTCTGGGTGCTGCGACGTTCCATAATTTCAGAAAGTCCATGAACCAAAGCTTCTTCACGGCTATTGCCAGCACAACAGCCATTGGTGGCGTATACGTGTTCTACCACTGCCGCAGGCAAGTAAACATATTTGTCCTCAAAAACGCTGTAAAATGGCACCGTCCAAATCTTATCTTGATCTGCAGCGGCATAGTTTTTACACAGCTTCGCCAGTTTCTTACGGGTCAGGCCATGACCATAGCTGTTAATCACATGGTCCATCCACTCCCCTTCCGCTTCCAGCTCCGCCATGGTCATGTATTTACCGTCAGGCGCATAAAGGTGGACATCCGTGGTGGTATCCCGGTTGAGTGACTGAAACTTATAGAGAAATAGGCCGCACTGGAGTCGCTCAATAAATTCAGCATACGCACTGGCCCGGGCAAGTTCCCGGGTCACACCTTTTCCGTTGGAGAAATACGGAAAACCATCCTTCACGGACACCATAACACTCCAGCAGTTTTCGATACCAGCATTTCGGACTGTCTCCTCCAGCGCGATACCAAGCTTTGCAAGAATCGCCTGAATTCGGGCAATGGTCTCCTCAGGTCTGGTATCCTTAAATTTTTCATCTACGTGCAGCATATGTATCCTCCAAAAATTCGACAGATATATGGACAGTCTACCAGATGATTATATTTTTGTCAACCGGAACGGGTTGACAAAAACCGCAGGACGTACATCCTGCGGTTTTTGTATTACTTTTCCTTGTTCTTGGACCGCTCAGCCTTCTTGGCAGCAACAGCTTTGGCCCGCTCCTCCATGACCTTTTTCTTCTGCTCAGCAGCAGCGGCCACAGCGGTATCGTTGGAAGACAGCGCCCACTTCATGAACTCGATGCGGACCTGATCGGCGCTGGTCTCAATGACGAAACGGTCTTCTTTGATGTTGACAACGGTACCGACAATGCCACCGATGGTGGTGACCTGATCGCCTTCCTTCATGGAAGAACGCATCTGTTCCGCTTCCTTCTTACGCTTGTTCTCCGGCCGAATCAGCATGAAATAAAAAATACCAATCATGGCCACAAGCATAATAATGATATCAGGAGTCATTGGGAATACATCCTTTCATTTAAGTTAATCGAATTCATTATACCATCATTTACATAAAAAGCAAGCAAAAATTATATACGCCGTGCTAATTTATCAGAATACTCACGACGGAAGTCTTCAAAGCGGCCCTCATCCAGTGCATTGCGAATCTTTTCCATCAGTTTATTGTAAAAATAAAGATTATGCATAACGCTCAGCCGCATAGCCAGCATCTCCTCGGCAACAAACAGATGCCGGATGTAGGCACGGCTGTAGCGACGGCAGACGGGGCAATCGCACTGGACATCGATGGGATTCAAATCCATTGCGTATTTGGCATTTTTTAGATTGATGGCACCTTCCCATGTGAATAAACGAGCATGCCGTGCATTGCGAGCCGGCATGACGCAATCAAAGAAGTCCACGCCCCGGGCCACAGCCTCAATGATATTACTAGGCGTGCCAACACCCATCAGATAACGGGTCTTATCTGCTGGCATATGAGGCTCCACTGCCTCAATGATGCGGTACATTTCCTCCGCCGTCTCTCCTACTGCCAGTCCACCGATGGCGTAGCCCGGCAAATCCAAATCCGCAATCCGCTTCATGTGATCGATGCGGATGTCCTCGTAGGTGCCGCCCTGATTGATGCCCCAGAGCATCTGGTAGGGATTGACTGTGTCAGGCAGACTGTTCAGCCGGGCATTTTCCTCCTTGCACCGGACCAGCCAGCGATAGGTTCGTTCAACGCTTTTCTGAACATACTCCCGAGGGGCCGGATTCTCAATGCATTCGTCAAAGGCCATGCAGATATCGCTGCCTAAATTGGACTGAATCTGCATACTCTCCTCCGGACCCATAAATATCTTTCTTCCGTCAATATGGGAGGAAAAATATACGCCTTCTTCCTTAATCTTCCGCAAAGAAGACAAAGAAAACACTTGAAATCCTCCGGAATCCGTCAGGATTGGGCCGTCCCAAGTCATGAATTTATGCAGACCGCCGCATTCCTTTACCAGCTTGTCACCGGGACGAAGGTGGAGATGATAGGTATTGCTCAGCTCTACCTGACAGCCAATATCCTTTAAATCCTTTGCGCTCAGCGCACCCTTGATGGCACCTTGCGTACCCACATTCATAAACACCGGGGTCTGGACCGTGCCATGTGCGCAAGTAAACTCCCCTCGCCGGGCTTTCCCCTCAGTTTTCAGTAATTTAAACATTAATCCCTCTCCAATCAGCATCACATCAGATACTTCTCAGCAAACTCCCTGATGGCAGTTTGGTAAAGTGCAGTCTGTTTATACATTCCATTGCCGTGATTGCATCCCGGCAGAATCACAATGGTCGTTTCCTTTGGATTCAAATCACGCAACCGGTCGAACTTCTCTTCAAAATTCTCATTGCTTCCTGCCGACAGCAGCAGTGGGTATTTTCCGTTTTTTATCGTCTGCATCCGGTCATAATCCTGCGCATCTTCAGAAAACTCCTTCTGAAAACGGTCATAAAGATGCGTCAATATTTTTTCACGGCCTTTTTTGAAATTTAGTTGAACTAATGTTTCAAAGGCTCCTGGAATACTGACAGTAGGCGCATCAGCAATCAGACACTTGACGTTATCCATCTCCTTTGATGCCAAATCCAGCACAATGCCACCGCCCATAGAAAGACCATGAATCAAAATACCGCCGTTTGGATTCTCCTTGTTAACCTTATCTATCCACCCAAATATGTCCCGATACTCCAACGCTCCAAAGGCAATGTACTTCCCTTCACTTGGACCATGGGTGCGCAAATACGGAATCAGCACATTAAATCCCAGATTATGATAGAAAAGTCCGGGGAATGCAGATTCACGCTCCGCATGGCTGGTATACCCATGGACCCAAATCACCGTCCGGTCACTCCTGCCGGGATAGTACACAGCCTTCAGTTCAAGCCCATCGTGACTGGTAATCTCCCAATCTTCACAAGGAAGCTGCTTGATTTGAGCAAGCGATTGATGAACCGTCGTGATGGTATCGTACCATGAGTCTTCAGGTCCCACCATTGCATAGGCCTTATCAATATTTCTGCGTTTTAAAAAAAGATGAAATAAAAGATTCGCTTTAAATTTCTCCAACATATTCCTGCTCCCTATCTAGTTAAACAATAATCATCGCATCGCCGAAGGAGAAGAAGCGATAGCGTTCTTTCACAGCCTCGTTGTATGCGTTCAGCACGTTCTCCCGACCGGCAAAGGCGGAGACCAACATCACCAGCGTGCTTTCCGGAAGGTGGAAGTTGGTAATCAACCCCTGCATCGCCTTGAATCGGTAACCTGGATAGATAAATATCTCCGTCCATTTAGATTTGGCCTCAAAGCTGCCATCCTCATTTACAAGACTTTCCAGTGTTCGGCAAGAGGTGGTGCCCACGCAGATGATACGACCACCAGAACGCCTCGTCTCATTCAGAATTCGAGCGGTTTCTTCAGAAATCATACACAGCTCGCTGTGCATATGGTGTTCTGTGATTTCCTCCGCCTTCACAGGACGAAACGTACCCAGCCCAACATGAAGCGTGACAAAAGCAGTCTTCACACCCTTATCACGGATCTTTTCCAACAATTCATTGGTGAAATGCAAACCAGCTGTAGGTGCGGCAGCAGATCCCACCGCACGGGAATAAACCGTCTGATATCGTTCCTGATCCTGTAGCTCCGCTTTGATATACGGCGGCAGCGGCATTTTACCCAGACGCTCCAATACCTCCAAAAAAATCCCCTCGTAGTGGAATTCCACCACACGGTTTCCATCCTCCTGAACAGCAGTGACCATTGCGGTCAGTTCTCCGTTTCCAAAGATGACCTGATTGCCTACCTGCATCTTCCGTCCTGGCTTACAGAGGCACTCCCATTTTTTATTCCCCAAATCTCTCAGTAGCAGCACTTCAACCGCACCACCGGTAGGACGATGACCAAGCAATCTTGCAGGAAGCACACGTGAATCGTTCATCACCAGGCAATCGCCACTGCGCAGATAATCGATAACATCAAAAAAATGCTTATGGTCTACCTCACCAGTCTGCCGATTCAAAACACATAAACGAGAGGTGTCACGCTGCTCCAATGGTGTTTGCGCAATCAGTTCCTCCGGCAACTCATAATAAAAATCGTGGGTCTTCAAATTCGTTCCTCCAAAATAATCACATTTTTTCGATTATACTCCAAATCCGCATAATTTGCAACACGCAAAATCCATCAACAGCGCATAGACTGGCGTGGAGGGATGAAACTATGGAACAACCGTTGTTTACGGGCGCCTGTACCGCTCTGGTCACACCGTTTTTAGAGGATAAAGTCAACTACCCCATGATGGAGCAACTGTTACGTCGGCAAATCGACGCAGGAATCCGTTCGATTGTCATTTGCGGTACCACTGGAGAGGCTCCCACCCTTTCCGATGACGAAAAACTGGAGATGTTCCACCGGGCAAAGGCCTATGTAGGCTCCGACTGCCAAATCATTGCCGGAACCGGTACCAACTGTACCTCACACGCTGCTGCACTGAGCCTTGCAGCAGAACAGGCTGGGGCGGATGCTTTGCTGATTGTAAGCCCCTACTACAACAAAGCCACTCCAGAAGGACTGATTGCCCACTACCTCACCATCGCCCACACCGTCAGCATCCCAATAATCCTCTACAATGTGCCTACGCGCACTGCCGTCGACGTCCCGGTAGCGGTATGTCAGCGTCTGTCCTCTATCCCCAATATTGTCGGCATCAAGGAGGCTGGCCGGGATATTACCAAAGTAACAAAGCTTTGCCGCTGCTGCGACCATTTTGATGTATGGACCGGAAATGATGATTTGACTGTACCGGCGATTTCGGTTGGCGCTCAGGGTGTAATCTCCGTGCTATCCAATATTTTACCTTCACAAATGCAGGCCATGGCGCAGGCCGCTTTGGACGGAGACTTGGATACCGCCGCCGCACTTCAGCAAGACCTACAGCCACTGGCAGAGCTTCTGTTCTGCGAGCCTAATCCCATCCCGGTAAAAGCCGCAATGAAATACATTGGTTACGACTGCGGCACCTGCCGGCTACCCCTGACCGAACTAAGCAGGGACAATAAAAACAAATTAGATGCGTATTTCGGTTAAAGGATAACGCCGCCCAGATGGGCGGCGTTAAAAAATAAATCAGGACTGGATACTGTCGAAATAGGCCTTTGCATAGTAGCCATACACAGCCGTTGCCGAGGCCAAAGCCTGCGCATCAGCCTCACCAACTGTTGCGTTAATCTTGCAATACTGGCCCAGCGAATACACAAGAACACCTGTGCAATAGCTGACACCATCAGAGGTATACACACCGGCAAAATACACCGGTTGATTGATTTCCTTGGCTGCGATGCCACTCAATGTGCCCCAAAGCTCACCGTCAGCGCCGCCCTCCTGCGTGACTACGAATCCGCTGGCATTCCAGTTGGTCAGCTGGGATACGGATTCATATCGATCCTGTGTCCAGTAATACATGGTCAAATCCCCATCCATCGGATTTGTGGGACCATAGTAGATATTGATTCCAAACGCCCCCTCAAAGGAAACCGAAGGATAACAGGTGCTATATCCGCCGGTTCTCTGGAAATTGTATATCTTCACAGAGCCTACCGTAGGCAGCGCATCAATCATGGATTCCGCATAGGGAGCAACCAAGGCCCGTTCTTCATCCGTCAGGTCTGCGTTCATCAAATCATAGGGCTTATAGTCGAAGTATTCCTGCGCACGGGAGCCGTAGTTAAGAAGCGCAACACCCAGTGCCCGAACTTCTTTGGAGGAACCGCTACTACGGATGATGCTCAACGCATACAGTTCCGGGCTAGTGGAGAACATAGAGCTATAAATATAGCTACCATCCTCCAGTTTAATATAGATTTTGCAATAAATCAAATCACCCAGTTTTTTGGCAGGGATGCCATTGGTACGCACAATGAAGTTGCTGCCGTTGCTGATGGCACCGGGTATCACGCTCTGTGCTGTATCTATGGTGCCCTCAGAACGAGGGGCGGACCAGGTCAAAAGTCCCATATCCTCCAGCGCAAGTCCATTAGAATCCGAAACAGTGAAATAAATATTCATCTGAATCTCACCTTCAAAGGACACCGTCGGATACTTGGGCGTAATCGATGGATTGGGGAGCTTCTTGCCGCATACGGTACAAACCCGGTTCACATAGGTGTGAGTAACGGTCTCGCCGCATTTGGTGCAAAGGCCATCCGTGTTGTGATTCGTATGCAAACACACATCTGTTACGCCGCACAGGGTACACACATTGTTCACATAGTTGTGTTCACCGAGCAGCGCACCGTTGTCACGGTACAATGTCCTCGTCTCCACCTTGCGCATATCCGAAACGGTCGCAGCGCTGTCGCTCCAGTCACTCCAGTCTGTCCATCCCTGACAGGTATATTCAATTTTATAGGCGGTATAATTCTGCGCATAGACCGGAATATAGTACCACCACCAGCTATCCTTACAGGCAGACCCATTGGCATAGGTGATGCTCCCATCAGATGCCGGAGTCAGGGTCGTAGGATCGACCGTTGCGGTATCGGCAAAGAAACCGTGGAAAGCGCAATGGGTCGCATCTTTTGTTGCGGAGGTAGTGCGATTGATGGGGCCTCCGGTATAGGAGTTGCGGCACCAGTGATAGTAGACATAGCCTATCAGCTGCGTAGAATCGGTGACGACCTTTTGGGTATCCGTTTCCATGGATGTCTTGGGGCTACGATTGTACTGACTGTACAGACTGTGCGTGGTCTCAAACCCGGAGGGCCACTGGGTGACATATTTCACCGTGCCGGATTCCGTTTGGATCCATTTCTGATTAAGCACAGTGTAACCGCTGGGAACACTGGTATTGATGGTAATCGTTTCAAAATCCGAATAACGGTACTGCTGCTTCACCTCCAGCAGCGATTCATCCGCTCCCTCCGGTCTGGTTTCAGTCCAAAGGTTGTCGGGGTCAGTGGCATAGACGCTGTAGGCATCACCGCAGTAGCTACAAGAATAGCCAATCTTCTCATAATCCTGACAGGTAGCAGGTATCTTGCTGCTGACATAGCTATGACCGGTAGCCGGAATCACTGTCTGACTGACCATAACCAGTCCACACTTGGTGCAGCTGCTGCCATCGGTCAAGCCATTGGCAGTGCAGGTCGCCGGGTAACCGGAAACAGTTACAATATTGTGGTCACAGGAGATGCCCGCAGGCGGCTCCACTGTTGCGCTTCCTACTGTAAACGGCTTTGTCCAAAGCACCACATTCTTTGTCTCGCTGGTAAGCACACCACCGCTGACATAGTAGTTGGTCACATCAGCGGAAACCTCATAGGTATAATAGCCGGTCTCCAAATCACTGAAAATCAAATTATCGCAGACAGGGCTGTGATTGAGGGTGTATTTCTTGGTGTTAGGACTATCGGAGCTGGCCAAAACCGGAGTTGAAAGCGTATCCTCACCGCTGTAGACCTTCGCAGTTACCTTGCCCAGATTGTTATACTTGGAGGCCACTCGCCCCTTGAGATAATAACCGCTGTTCAAAGCGATATCCTCCATTGTCGGGTCGATGACAGCCACATCATCATAGCGCCAATGGGTCGCTTCGGCATACTGAGCGTCGATATAGCCGGTAACGCCGTTTCTGTCCACTTGATACCAGTAGTTGCCGTAGGTGTTTTTATATAGACCGGTCACATGAAGCTGGGTACCCTTCGGGATATTTTCCAGCACAGAATGATCCGTGCTGGGATACTGACGCATATTGACAGCAGTAGATACCGCCACATCCAGATTGGACGGATAATAGGTACAGCTGCTTAAATAGCTGATGTCGGTATTTTTCCCGGGAAATTCGCCATAGAAGTAATTAGAGTCCACATCGCCGGTAATACCAGAGAAGGAGCCTTCCCAGGAGTACTGCCACATCTGGACACCCCCGGTATACGTACACTTGGAATTGATTTGCGCAACCCACTTGGGAAGCGTATCGTAGTAATCATCAAGGAAATAACTATTAAACCAGCTGAGTGACGCATAAATGCCCGGTTCATAACCGGCATCCTTGATGATTTCGCAGAATGCTTTTACGATGGCCAGCTTGGTGCTGTTGCTCAGAGATGCCTGCGACGAGTCCTCAAAATCAAAATACACCGGAAGCTCCAGCTCGATTCCATTCAGAATGCTCAGCACATGCTTCGCTTCTGCCTCAGCCTGTGCAACCGTAGTCGCAAGAGAATAAATATAGATACCAAAGGGAATGTTATTCGCGGTGCAGCCGCTGACATTTTCGTAGTATTCTGAATCCACACCATTGGTTCCATAGGAAATTCGGAAAATAGCGAAATCCACCTGTGTAGCAACCGATTTCCAGTTGATATTCGGCTGCCAGACACTGACATCGATGCCCTTGGCGATGATGGGATTGGCAGAGCTGGCATTGGTGATAATCAACGGCTTGTTGTCCAAAATAACCGTCTGGGAATGGGTGCAAAGGGAGCCTGCGTCATCAATGTAGTAGCTGATTGCTTCCACACTGAGCAGGAAGGTATAAGAGCCAGCAGCCAAATCGCTGAAAATCATATTGCTATCCAGTACGCTGTTATCGATGGAATAGGATTTACCATTAATGGTATCCTCAGATACGATCGCAGGCGCAGCGGTGATATTGGAGCTGTAATGAACAGCAGCAGTGACGGTACCCAACTTGTTGTAAGTGGCAGAGATAGTGCCCCCCAGCGGGAAACCGGCCTTATACCCCAGCGCTGCCGGGGTCATCAAATCCGTCCCGGTCACATCGCCGGTCAGATGATCCAGCATACGGACAGAAACAGCTTCAATATACAGCGTCATGCCGTAAAAAGAAACCGCATACCAGAAGGTGCCCTCGGTGCTTCTATGAAGGGCTGTGACCGTGAGCGTCGTATCTGCAGGCAGCGTATACTTGACCGCTGCCGCTGCGGAAGGAATCTCCTTCAGGCTGGAAACGCGAACCGTACTGACACGCAAGCTGGATTCATAGCTTGCAGAGATGTAGGAGGATGCAGTGACCGCATCGGAATGGGTCACCGGTCCAAAATACACCATCGCCAGAACAATTGCCAGACAGAGAATCAGTGAAAGCGTTCGTTTAATTTGCTTCATCAGGTAATCGCCCTTTCAAATAATTTACGGAAGTTACAGATTTGCGAAGTAGGCTTTTGCGTAGTAGCCATAGACGGCGGTGGCGGCACCGAAGGTATTGCCGCTGGCGGCAAT
>JAZQIN010000111.1:0-8262 GCA_045541155.1 Faecousia sp. | reverse complement strand
CTATGGGCGCCATTCGGGCGCTGACAGACAGCGGCTTGCGGGTACCGGAGGACGTATCTGTGGTAGGCTTCGACGGCCTGCCCATCGGTGAGTTCATCGTTCCGCGGCTTGCCACCGTCAGTCAGAGCGTGGAGACCCTGGCTCAGCGCAGCGTGGAGCTGCTGCGGGGCAATATCGAGGGCAAAGATGTCTGCGTTCATGAGATCATCCCAGCCCAGATCCAGTGGAAAGAAAGCGCCCGGGCCATTTGACAAACATAACAAGAACCGTGCCGCGAAAGCGGCACGGTTCTGCTATATTCTTGGGTATGGACTAAATGTTGTAGGTTTTCTACATTATTTCATCCTACATCTTGTGTTTCGACAGATTTTGCTGTTTCATAATGGTATTATGTAGACAAGGCCGCAGGGAGCAGGCGGATGACAGCGGCGGGTGCGTCATCCGACCCATTCCCTCTGCCGTATTGCAGGACCCGGGACGCCATCTCTCCTGGCGCCTCATCGGTCAGATCCCAAGCGCGGCGCATGGCTGCCTCTCCGTCTACGCCGTCGCTCAGCAGAATAAGCGTCTCTCCCCGACGCAGGGACAGCTTGTCCACCGTCTCCCGTACCCCTGTCACAGACAGGCCCGGCGGTGGGCTGGCTGTCCCGATTTTTTCATATCCAAGAGGGGTCAGCAGGTACGACGGTGCCGCTCCCCATTTATAAAGGGACACTCGCCCGGTACCCAAATCGATTTGGCACAAATCCACTGTCACCGCCCCGGCCCTGCCTCGCAGCACACACAGACTGTTCAGAGTTCTGAGGGCATATTCCGGCGGAAATCCGGCGGAAAGCAGCTTGCGCATCATCATACCGGCAGAGCGTCCTTCCTCGGCGGCACCGGCACCGGTGCCCATGCCGTCGCACAGCACCACATAGTAGTTCCGCTCCGTTCCGGCAAACCACAGACACCGATCTCCATTGGCCCCCTCCAGTCCTGCGCTGCGCACCGCCACCTCCACTTCGTAGCGCTGCTGCACCGAATCGCCCCGACGGGGCAGCTGATCTGCCAGCTCCTGCAGGTATTCCGACAGGAACCGATACTGCTGGGTCAGGGCATTGCGGTATTCCCGTTGTCGATCCCGGTCCGCCCGGATGGCTCGGTACTGATCCTGACTGCGCCGAACCTCCAGCAGGAGCCGTCCCGGCTTCCGGCAGGTAAAGGGCAAATCGTCACTGCCCAACAAAGGCCGATGAAGCAAGGCGGTGGGCAACCGCTCCGCAGCGGTGATATCCCGGCAGCTATTGCGGCAGGGGCAGCTGCCACAGGCCCGGTCCGCCGCCCGGGACAGCAAAGCAGGCTCATCGATGGGGTTTTCGGGAGTCTCCAGCAGGAGCTGTTCTCCCTGGGCCAGAACTCCGGCGGTCATTTCCAGCCGGACCTGCGCCATCCCCGTCTCTCCTCTGCGGCGATTGAGTGGGGTTTGGGAAGGAAGGAAAATGCCCAACCCACCACCGATTGCCAGCGTCAGCACCGGCGACAAATCCGCGGTGCCAGTCATCGCCGCCACCGGCAGATACATCAGTGCCGGTGCGCAATAGCACATCCACCGAGGCAGCCGGGGCATCAGCCGCAGCAGGAAGGTCAGGCACAGCACCGCTGTCATGGGCACCCGGGTCACCTGACTCAGATCCAGCGCCAATCCCGCCAACGCCGCCGATGGAAAGGGTGCCGCCGCTCCCAGCGCACCCGCCGCCAGAAATCCCAGATTGAACCGGGGAAACGGCGATGCCTGAGCCAGTGCCAGCACCACCAGTGCCGCCGCCACCCAATCCAGCACCGGATCTCGCCGCTCCATCACCCCACGAAAAATCATGCTGGCTCCGAATGCCATAGCGATTCGCAGAAGATAGAGGATGATGCTGGCAGTCTCCGCATGGAGCAGGCGAAACATCAGCCCACTGACCGCCACGCTGACCGCTGCCAAAGCCGGCATCAGCAGCGGATAGCGTTTGGACATTTTCTGTCCTCCCAGTGCCAGACAGATTACCAATCCGGCCCCGGTCCAGACCAGCCCTTGTGCCCCGGCCGCTCCCCAGTAGAGGTAATAGCCCAGCCCACTGCCCATCCCAATCAGCAGCGTCGGCCAGCCGCTGAGTCCGGCGCACAGCAGACTCAGTGGCAGCGGCAACGGCCGATTTACCAGACTGGCTCCGCTGAGAATCAATCCGCAAAGGAAGAACCCGATACTCTTAAAGAGGATTCGCAGCTTTGGATCCCATACCAACCGCCGAATGATTCGCTGCCCCCTGCGGACATAGCTGCCCACCGACATCATCATATGTACCACACCTTTCCCAAAAGTCATACTCAAATCCTATCACGAAAGAAGAAATTATACTGTCGGATCAGGACAGATGCGAAAGTTTCTTGCATGATGACGAGAAAGGGTGTATAATGGTGGTCATGGAGAAAATAAATGCTTGTTTAGCGGTGTAACGAGTACGTACCATCCCTTAGCCCCCTCGCTGAGGGGGCCGAGGACGGCTTCGCCGTCGCAGACTGTCAAAAAAGTACTTTCTGCGGTAAATTATCGTTTAGCGCAGGAAACGCCGCACCCCTTGCCTCTCCCTCTGGGAGAGGTGCCCAGTGCGCACACTGGGCGGGGGGGGTGTCCTATCATTGTTTTGACACCCTCTCAGTCAAAAATCAAAGATTTTTGCCAGCTCTCCCAGAGGGAGAGCCAAGGCGGCTTCGCCGCTAGTGCGCTAAACAATAATTTACCGAAACGACGCAATTTTTCTGCTTCGCTCCCCAAAAACTATTACTTGTGCTAGTGACCGTGCTTCCGGAAATATGTATAATTGGAATAGAAGTGGTGGACATTGGATAAAAGTCCGCAGATTCTTCTAAATAATTTTTGAAAGAGGTAATTACGATGAAAACCATGAAAGCGTTGATGGCGTTTGTGCTGTGCTTTGCAATGCTCTTTGCGTTTGCGGCCTGTGGCTCCTCCGACGAGCAGTCCAAGGAAGGCACAGAGGAAAAGAACGAAGGCGGAAACGGCGGTAAGGCAGATTCCTATGACTACAATGTAGGCGAGTTTACTGTCCAGATTCCCTCCGGCTGGAAGGAGATACCTGTGACTGCCATTGACGGATCTGGCACAGATACCAACTCCATCGACATCTGTAAGGGCACCAGCCTGTTCACCGACCCCTATATCAGAGTGGACTATTACGGCCCCTCCATTACCATGATGAAGCTTAGCCCCTCCCTGTACGAGAACGTTGAGGAGCTGGAAACCATGGAAATGGGTGGCTACACATGGAACGGCTTTAAGTGCACTGCAGGAGATAATCCCCTCATTAACCTCCAGACAGAGGCTGGCGAGCATGAGTTTCAGATTGCCATCTGGTGCGAA
The DNA here is from genome assembly GCA_045541155.1 of Faecousia sp. Classification (GTDB taxonomy): domain Bacteria; phylum Bacillota; class Clostridia; order Oscillospirales; family Oscillospiraceae; genus Faecousia. Next base: position 4,856 of record JAZQIN010000111.1, on the reverse strand, counting down.
ACCGATAACGGCTCAATCAGCCTTGAGGATGCGGATGTAAAGGCTATTATTGAAAGTTTGATTCCTAACGCATAATCATTTGCACAGCCTCCCGACCGGGAGGCTGTATTTTTCTGGGAAAATAAATGTTGCATTCCAAAAACTATTACTTATGCTAGTGACTGCCATTCGATAATCCGTATACTTATAGTAGTGACAACTATGCCCATTTTACAAGCTTTGAAAGGAAAAATGTGATGCTATGGTGCTCTTGTTCGATAGGTTCCGGCTGGATATTCCACCAAGATTAAAATACTACGAGGATGGGGCACCCGGAAAGCGTGTGGTGTTTATTACTGACCGGAGTGAGAAATTTATCGTGACATTCGAAGAAGGAATGCGGATGATGGATATGAATCCCGGTTCCCACGACGGTAAGCCGGCAGTGAGTTTCCAGTGCTTTAAATTCGGGAAATACATCCACCAGCGGCGCATTGATTCGGCGAAATCCAACGAGGCCGGTGGCTATGCGTTCTTCCATATCGAAGTGGAGGATGCGAATGGCGAAACCCTGTTTCTGCCCGGTCAGATGACCGCAAAACCAGGCTATGTATGGTCGGATGGCGTTGAGCCGGTGCTGATGCAATTGATGGAGGGCGTTACCCTCTGCGATAGTTGTTAAATATTTTTCGTGGAAAGGCAGGGGAGGCGGCAATGAAAAAGCAATCTATCCAATCGCAGTTGTCTATTGCCGCCGTTGGTGTGCTTCTGCTGATTGCCTTTTTGATTCAGTTTACCAAAAATCTACCATGGCCATCGGAGCTTCTGACCGCACTGTGGACGGTGCGAAATGGCATCCATTTGACACTGATTCTCCAGTGGTGCGTTTCTTTGGGTCGGCGAATCGTCAGCAAACCTGTGCGGCATATGCTCATTGGGGTGGGGTGCCTGCTGGCGTTCTGGCTGATTGTGCGGCTGTGGAAGTGGGAGTATCTTTTGAGTCCGGGAGATCCGCTGGGACGCTACTGCTGGTATGGCTACTATGTGCCGATGACTCTGATTCCACTGCTGGGTGTTTTCATTGTGAATCACATCGGAAAGCCCCAAGGGTACCACTGTCCCCGATGGATGATGCTGCTGTATGTTCCGGCAGCGCTGATTATCCTTGGCGTGTTTACCAATGATTTACACCGGCTGGTCTTTGCGTTTCCGGAGGGAATCGAACACTACAATCACATATATAACTATGGTGTGCTGTACGTTCTCCCCATAGGGTGGTTTGTACTGCTGGGCCTTTATTTCGTCCTGACGCTGTTGAGAAAATGCCGTGTTCCCGGCAGTCGGAGCTTCCGGAAACTGCCCGCTGTGATGATGGCAGGTGCGATGATTTTCTGGCTGATCTACTGTCTTGGACTGCAAGATTGCGATATGACGGCAATCAACTGCCTGATTATCACACTGATGCTGGAAAGTGCCATTCAAGGTGGCCTGATTCCCGCAAACAGCAAGTACCATGTATTGTTCCGGATGTCCAGCTGCCCCATGCAGATTGTGGATGAGGCCGGTCAGCTTTGCTATCGCTCGGATTCTGCTACGGCGCTGAATCCGCAGGACATACTGGATGCCCGAACCGGCCCTGTTTGCAGGGGAGATACGGTGCTTTACAGCAAGCCGATTTCTGGCGGCTATGTACTGTGGCAGGATAACGTCCGGCAGGTCAACGAAATGACCGAAAAGCTGAATAGCTACCGCACGGAATTAAGCCAGAGCAATCAGCTCCTGAAAGTGAAGCTGGAGCTGAAGGAAAATCGGGCAAAAACGAAAGAAATGACCCGGTTGTATGACCAGATTACCCATGATGTGGCACCGCAGCTGGCAAAAGTTGAGAGTTTGCTTCGAAAAGCGAAGGACGGCCCCTACGATTGCCGTAGCGCGCTGGCGGAAATCTGTGTGATTAGCGCATACATCAAGCGTAGAGGGAATCTGGTTCTGCTGCGCAAGCAGAGTCCGATGGTTCCCCTCAGAGAGCTGGAATACTGTCTGCGTGAGTCGCTGGACAATCTGCGGCTGAGTGGTGTCTATACGTCTCTGACTGCCAACATCAAAGCGGAAGTGCCGTTGCAGCTTGTTTGCCAGGTGTACGACCTTTATGAGTTGGTTATCGAATCGCTGTTTCATCATATTACCGCCGTAATGGTCTGCCTGTCGGATTTCGGCAGCGCACTGCGGCTGCGGCTGCAAATCGGCTGCGATGTGCCTGTTTCCCACAGCCTGCTGCCGGAGTCGTTGCCTTGTGCGGCGCATTTGTCGTGGGAGTGGCAGGATGAGGACATCGCACTGAATCTGGTGCTACCCAAAGGAGGTGCGCCCTTATGATTTGGAGTGAATTGCACCCTTACCTGCGTGGGCTGATTTTGACCGGTCTGTTTGTTACGATGTGCATGGCGCTGTGTATGATTCCCAATCGTTTTCGCCGACGGGGAATCCTGACGAAGCCACTGCTGATTGTGTGCGGCATTGTCAGCTTTGCCTTTGTGGTTATGCTGGGCGCAGGCATGAAGGCCTCCTACTACGGAAACAATCGGGGTGCTGTCAGCCTTTGGGCGGAACGGCTGCACATGGTTGTCCCCGTTGCGGCGTTGCTGATTATGAATGGGTATCTGGTGGCGCTGTTGATTGCGGAAATCCGGTACCGCAAAAACGCCATCACCCCGGACTCTATCAAGGAAAGTCTGGATCACCTGAATACGGGCCTGTGTTTCAGTGATGAAAACGGCATGGTCATGCTGGCGAACCATAGGATGTACGATTTGTGTCAGCAAATCGTGGGTAGAGATTTGCAGAATGCGGCGCTGTTTTGGGATATTGTGAGGAATGGAACGGTGCGCGCCGATGTGGAGCGGTTGACTGAGGGTGAGGAGCCATCCTTCCGCTTGCCGGATCAAAGCGTATGGTCTTTCAGCCGAAGCATCAGCGACGGCATCATTCAGCTGATGGCGGCCAATATCACAAAGCTGCAATCGCTGGTGGACGACCTTGTGCAAACGAATACGGATTTGGCGGCGCAGCACCTTCGTCTGCAGGAATATAGCAAAAACGTGGATCATTTGGCACGGCTGCAGGAGCGGCTGGACACCAAAGCCCGAATCCACAGCCAGTTTGGTCAGGCACTGCTGGCAACCCGTCACTTCCTGCTCAGCGAGGATGAAACCGCCGAGCCGGTCATGGAAATGTGGGAGCAGACCACAAACTCTCTGCGCAAGGTGACAGTATTTCATCCGGGTGGCGATTCGCTGCAAACGCTGAAGAATGCGGCGCAGGTGGCAGGCTTGCAGCTGGATATTCACGGTAGCCTGCCTCGTCACCCCCAAACCAGAACGCTGTTTCTGTATGCGGCGATGGAGGCGCTGACCAATGCGGTTCGCCATGCCGATGCCCAATGTCTGCGTTTTGAGCTTCTGGAAAAAGAGGATGTGGATATTGCCCGATTTGCCAATGATGGTAAGATTCCGGCAACGCCGGTCACGGAAGGCGGCGGATTGAGTGCATTGCGCCGAAAGACGGAGCTGGCCGGCGGAACCATGACCATAGAAACCAGACCGGCTTTTGCGCTGGTGCTGTCCGTTCCGAAGGAGAGGAGAGATGGGTTTTGACGAAGATATTGATTGTAGAAGATGACAACATGGCTCAAAAGCTGCTGGAAATTTATATAGAAAAGAATCCGCAGTACCACTTGGTTGCGGCCATTGATTGTGCGGCGATGGCGGAATTTTACTGCGCCGCCAATGAGGTGGATGCGATTTTGATGGATGTCTGCACGGCCATGGGCGCCAGTGGACTGGATGCGGCAGTGAAAATCAAAAAGCATTATCCTCACATCAAAATCATCATCATCACCAGCCAGCCGGAGTGCAGTTTTATCGATCGAGCCCGTGGTGCCGGTGTGGACAGCTTTTGGTATAAGACCGCCACAGCGGAGGAGCTGATGGATGTGCTGCGCCGGACGATTGATGGGGAGTCCATCTATCCCGATAGCACTCCCCGTTTGAAGCTGGGCAACACCTTCAGCTCGGAGCTGACGGATCGGGAACTGGAGGTTCTGCGAGAGCTGACCGCCGGAGAGCCGGATGCAATCATTGCGGAGCGGCTACATATGTCGGTGCGTACCGTCAAAGCGCACATCCAGAGTATGCGTGACAAAACCGGCTTCCGCAACCGCACAGAGCTGGCGGTTCGTGCCATTGAGAGCGGTTTGGTAATCAGCGACCGGCCGGAGGTGTGAGAAGGATGCTTGGACTGTTTCGGAATAAGCGGGTAACGGTTGGGGAAATCAAGTTCTTTTCCCTTTCCTATTCCTTTGGCTGTATGGTGAACTCCAATGCCAGCTACCAGCTGAAATGGCAGGACGGGGGCTATGTGGCATCCGTAAAGCCCGTGAACGAACCGGATGAGAACGCAAAATCGATTCCGGTGCCGGATGCCTTTGCCCGTGGGCTGGAGAATATCCTGAAAGCGCATCGGGTGGACAAATGGAACGGTTTTCAGAAATATGATAAACTGATTTGCGACGGAAAATCCTTCACCCTTAGCGTTATCTTTCAGGACAAAAGCAGCCTTAACGCCCGGGGCTATGTGCGCTGGCCCAAAGGTTATGGCGAGGTGAAAAAGGAAATTGTAGCACTTTTTGAAACGGTTCTCTTATCAGAATAGGAAACGCAAGGAGATACTTTGTGAGTGTAAATTATTGTTTAGCGCACTAAGCACTGCACCGTATACAACGCTTGTCATTGCGAGGCCCGAAGGGCCGTGGCAATCCGTACTCCTCGTAATATGTAGAGAAAACGGATTCCCACGGTCGCTACGCTCCCTCGGAATGA
>JAZQIN010000110.1:0-6760 GCA_045541155.1 Faecousia sp. | reverse complement strand
TAAATTATTGTTTAGCGGTGTAACAGTACGCACCATCCCTTGGCCCCCTCTGACGAGGGGGCTGGCGAAAATCTTTGATTTTCGACTGGGGGAGAGATAATTGCGACATTTTTCTCTCCTTCCGAGCCGGCGTTCGCCGGCCCACCTCCCTCATCAGAGGGAGGCTTTGGGTGCGGCGCTTAGTGCGCTAAACGATAATTTGCTGCAGGAGAACCAAAGGGCTGCCGCAGATGCGGCACCCCAAAATTATCAATCGTCGTTCTTTGCGTCAGCGATGATTTTCGCCTGATTCTGCTTGGGCACTTCCTCGTAGCGCTCGAAGCTCAGGGTGAAGGAACCACGGGCCTGAGTCATGGCACGCAGGTCAATCGCATAGCTGGACATCTCCGCCATGGGGACTTCGGCTTCCACGATGGTGTTGCCGTCGTTATCGGGATTCATACCCATGACACGACCACGGCGCTTGTTCAAATCGCCAATCACGTCGCCCATGTAGCTATCGGGGATGGTGACCGCAAGAGCACCGATGGGCTCCAGTAGCGTAGGCATAGCGTTGGGCATGGCTTCCTTGAAAGCCAGGATGGCAGCCAACTTAAATGCCATTTCGTTGGAGTCAACGGGGTGGTAGGAGCCATCGTACAGGACAGCCTTCAGACCAACCATGGGATAGCCGGCCAGCGGGCCCTTCTGGACTGCCTCCTGAATACCCTTCTCAACGGCAGGGTAGAAGTTTCTGGGCACGGAGCCACCGAAGACTTCCTCGGCGAAAATCAGGTCGTCCTGCTCCTCCTGAGGCTCGAAGCGGACCCAGACATCACCAAACTGACCGGAACCGCCGGTCTGCTTCTTGTGACGGCCGTGCGCCTCGACCTTCTTCTTAATTTTCTCACGGTAGGCAACCTTGGCAGGACTCAGCACTGCGTCCACACCGAAACGGGTCTTCAGCTTTGCAACCAGCACATCCAGCTGCTGGTCACCGGTGCCGGAGAGCACCAGCTGCTTGGTTTCGGCATTGTTGACCAGCGTGAAGGAGGGATCTTCCTCGTTCAGACGGTTCAGGCCGGTGCCGACCTTTTCTTCCTGACCCTTGACCTTGGGGGCGATGGCCATGGAATAGCAGGGTGCCGGATAGGGGATGCCCTTCAGGCTGACCACCTTACGGGGGTCGCACAGGGTATCGCCGGTCTTGACCTTGTCCATCTTGCCGATGGCACCGATATCGCCGCAGGTCAGCTCCTTGACTTCGCTATTCTTCTTGCCGCACATGGTATACAGACGGCCCAGCTTCTCGGTCTCACCGGTACGGGAATTGACCAGCGTGGTATCGGAATTGATGACGCCGGACAGAACCTTGATGAAGGAGTACTTGCCGTACTGGTCGGAAACGGTCTTCCAGACGAAAGCAGCAGGCACGCCGCCGGGAGAAACCACGAATTCCTCGGTGGTGCCGTCAGCGGTGGTGGCCTTATGGTAGTTGCCCTCCACGGGGTTGGGCAGCAGGTCGATGATGTGATCCATCAGCATCAGGCTGCCGAGGCAGTTGACACCGGAGCCGCAGAGCACCGGGAACAGGCTCAGCTCCTTCACGCCCTGATGCAGACCCTTGATCATTTCAGCGTAAGTAAAGTCGTCACCCTCGAAGAAACGGTCCATCAGAGCCTCGTCGGTCTCAGCCACGGCTTCCTTCAGGGCATCGTTGAACTCCTCGATGACGGACAGTTTGTCGTCGGGAACCTGAATCTCCACTCTCTTCAGCTTCTGCATCTCGTAGGCACGCTTATTCAGCACGTCGATGATGCCGGTAATCTTCTTGGAGGAATCCCAAATGGGCACAACAACGGGAGCAATCTTGTTGCCGTACTTGGCACGCAGTGCCTCAAAGGTAGCGTTGTAGTCGGAGTTGTCCTCGTCCACCTTGGAGATATATACAAAGCGAGGCATATTCCGCTCTTCGCAGTACTTCCAAGCCTTCTCGAAGCCAACGGTGATGCCGTCCTTAGCGGAGCAGACGAAGATGGCAGCGTCAGCGGCACGGAGGGCTTCCATGGTAGCGCCGGCGAAGTCGAAGCCACCGGGGGCATCCAGCAGGTTAATCTTGCAGTTATGGTACTCCAGCGGCACCACGGAGGTGGAGATGGAGATATTGCGGCGGATTTCTTCAGGGTCGAAATCACAAACGGTGTTGCCGTCGGCGTTCTTGCCGATACGGTCGATGGCACCGGTCATGTAGAGTAAGCTCTCTGCCAGAGCGGACTTGCCGCTGCCACTGTGGCCTAGCAGGCAGATATTACGGATCGCGTTTGCAGTGTACATGATAATAATCTCCTTTCGGGAAGGCCCTTGCCCTCCGGTGGTTGCAGTTGGGTGCCGAGCACCACAATAAAGACATTATACACGAAACCGGCATGGATTTCAATGCTTATTCTCGTCAAATTGCAAAATTGGAGGAAATGGCAGACGGACAGTTGTCCATCTGTGCAAAACGCCCAAAAACCGTGGCAGGAACTACCTGCCACGGCGTAAGAAGAAATGAAACTGATTGTCAGTACGTGAAAGAGTTATTTACTTTCCCAATAAATCGCAGGGAACGCAATGCTGCGTTCCCTGCGTTTTTTGTCATAAGGGAGATAAATCACTCCACCGGGGGGAGGGAGTCCAGATAGTCCTGCACCTCCTGCAGACCGTCACCCACGATTTTCATGGTGCGTTCATAAGAGGCCTGGGCCTGCTTCAGGGCACTGTCGGTGAGACCAAACTGGGTTTTCCAGTCCTCCACCTCCTGATCCAGAGGCAGGACATCGTAGACGGTCCGACCGGTCCGGGTGTGCATATCAATCCAAAGGGGCAGTAGCTCCACCTCCTCCAGTCGCACCGTACCGTCGGAGTACCGGGCAAAGGAGAAATTAAACAGGATGCCGTCCTCGGTGTGGGCAGTGCGAACATAGGAGATGTTGCCCAGCCGCTGGTTGGACATGAAGTTGCCGGTGGAGTACAGGCAGACGGTTTTGTGATTCTCGTCAGTGGTGCTGGTCAGCAGGTCCATGGGCTGAATCACATGGGGGTGTCCGCCTACAATTATATCCACGCCCAAATCACAGGCAGCCTGAGCGAATTTCTCCTGAATGCCGCTCTGCTTAAGCTGGTATTCCGTGCCCCAGTGGATATACAGGACAATGGCTTCTGCGCCGTCCGACTCCATATCCTCAATGTTTTTGTCCAAATCCTTGATGAATCCAGCCACATTGTCGATGTGGAAAGTGTTAATTCGTTTTTCCACACCGCTGGGCAGCTTGGCTCCGTCGTTCAGCCGGACGGAGTTCTTGTCCGCATCGGTCTCATAGGTGTAACAGACCATGCCGATTTTGATGCCGTTGATTTCCTTGACCAGATAATCCGGCACGTCCTCGGAAATTTTGGTGCCAATGTGGTCCAGACCGGCCTCGGCGATAATCTGCTGGGTTCGGTCGAAGCCTACGGTGGAAGTGTCGTAGGTGTGGTTGTTGGCGGTCAGGAACATATCCACGCCCATGGCCTGTAAGTCGTATACGATTTCATCCGGGCAGTTGAAATTGGGGTAGCCATGGTAGGCGTAGCCGTTGTTCAGCGCCGCAAGGGTGGTCTCCAGATTGGCGACCATGTAATCAGGAGCGGTCAAATAGTCCTGAATATGAGTGAAATAGGGGGTAAAATTGTAGCCATTGGTGGTTTTTGCCGGTTCGATGCAGGGCAGGTGCATCAGCACGTCTCCGGTGGCACCGATGGTTGCGGTGGATTCTTTTACCGGGGCCTGCGGTTCGATGGGAGCAGGAGGCTCGGTGGGGGCAGTGGTCACTTCGCCCGCTGAGGGGTCGGTGGTCACGCCGGAGGAAGTAGTCGGCTGAGTGGAGGTGGTTTGAGTGGGGGTGTCTGGCTGATCGGTGTTCGTGAAGGACAACACCACAGCTACGGCTCCCACAATCACCAGCAACACAATCAGCCAGAAAATAATGGCATAGTAGTTGATGCGGCGTCTGCGCCGACGGGGTCTGCGCCGACGGGGACTGCGTTGTTCGGGCATATCTATCTCTCCTTTTTTGTCAAGTGTCCAGTAGGTAGTGGACGGAACGAACCTCTCTACCGTTCTGGCAGTAAATCCGGGGTACTCGACGGCTGATGCCGCAGATAAATTCGTAATTGAAGCTGTCCGCGGCGGCGGCGATGGCCTCTACGGTAATCTCCTCGTCGCCGTCCCGGCCCACCAGCGTTACCGTGTCGTCCAGCGCCACGTCGGGAATGTCGGTCACATCCACCATCAGCTGATCCATGCAAATCCGGCCCAGAATGGGAGCCTTTTTGCCATGAATCAACACATGAAATCTGCCGGAAAGACTGCGGCGGTAGCCATCGGCATAGCCTACCGGAACGGTTGCCACAGTGGTGGGACGCTCTGTCACGAAGGTGCCGCCGTAGCTGATTTCTCGGCCGGACGGCAGGGTCTTGACATGGGTCACCCGGCTAAGCCATTGCAGTGCCGGCTTCAGGGGCAGCAGGTCGGGATTCACCTCGCTGCTGGGATACAGTCCGTAGGTGACAATGCCGGAGCGGACCATTTCGTAATGGTGGGGGAAGTTCATCAGACCGGCGGAGTTGTCCAGATGCCGGATGGGAATGTCCACGCCACGGGCCTGAAGCAGAGTGAGAAATTGGTCGAAGGATTCCGCCTGCTTGCGAGACCGGGCCAAATCGGCGCAGTCGGCGGTGGCAAAGTGGCTGAAGATCCCCTCGGCCGAGATGCCGGGCAGTTTAACGATGTCAGAGCAGATATCCGCTGATTCCGGCGTAGGTTGGAATCCGATTCGGCTCATACCGGTGTCCACGGCAAAGTGGAACAGAGCTGTCTTTTTCTGCCGCAGTGCCTCTTGGGAAAGGGCCACCGCATCATCATAGTGGAAGATGGTGGGGCGGATGTCGAAACGCACCGCATGGGGGAAGGCGGAGGTGGGAGTGCGGCCAAGAATGAGAATGGGCTTGGAGAGTCCGGCCTGACGCAGCTCCAGCGCTTCCAGCATGGAGGATACACCAAAGAATGCGCTTTGCTCCTGCAGCAGCCGGGCAACCTGAACGGCTCCGTGACCATAGGCATCCGCCTTGACCACCGCCATCACCGGCACGCCGGTTTTTTCCCGGACCGCACGCAGGTTGTCCGCAATGGCATCCAAATCGATTTTAACATAGGTACTGTCGAAATTCAAATGGGATCAGCTCCATCAAATCATATCTTGTTGCATCATATCACGAATCCAATGAAAAGTAAAGCAGCTGTGTGGGAGAAAGGGAGATAATCCACTATAAGGAAAAATTGTAAACATATATTATACTGCATTATGCGGTAAAAATCAATACAACAAATCGCAGTATGGTATCATAATTCATGAGGTGAGAAATTATGTACCATAGAATTCGAGATTTGCGGGAAGACAGAGATTTACGGCAACGGCAATTGGCGGATTATCTCAACTGCTCTCAGCAGGTGTACAGCAACTACGAATTGGGACAGCGTGATATTCCGACGGATATCTTGATTCGCCTATCGTCGTTTTACAATGTTTCTGTAGATTATCTGCTGGGCTTGACGGGCAATCCCCGTCGCAACCGATAAATGGAAACGCACCGCCGGATGGCGGTGCGTTTATTGTTAGGGAATGGTGACGGTGATGATTTCCGTCTCGGTGATGGAGTCGTAGGAGTCCTCGCCGTAGAATCTAAGGGAGAAGGCTACCTGCTCGACGGCTTCGATGCCTTTGTCCTCCAAATCGGAGGTGAACAGGCCCAAATCGCAGAACCGGACCGTGTCGGCGTACACGGTGTCGTAAAGCCATGCGCTGACATCGGTGCTGTTGACGGTGATGTCCATGCCCTCGACGATGATATCCATGCCGGTCTCGTTTTGCACCAGCAGGTATACACCTGCGCCGTCGGTATCATCCTCAACGAATTTCGTAGAGACCGTGATTCCCTCTCCCTCGAAGATGACATCACCGCTCTGGTCGATGGTCTGCTCAAAATCAGCACCGACGCTGGTGGTCAGGTCGAAGGGGGCCTGGCAGAGGGTGTCGAAGCTGTCATCATCGACAATGGTGGCGTTGGGGCAAGAGATGGTGGCGATGGTATCGATTCCGGCAAGCTCCAGCTCGGTGTTGTAGATGGTGATGGTGCCCTCCGTCGTCTCACCGGCCGGGGCAGAAATATAGCCAAAACTGCCGATGGTGATGCCGTTAATCACGCAGTCGTCGGTAGAGAGGGCGATGTTTGCCTCGGCGTTGTTTTCAATGGTAACGGCCAAATCGGTGCCCAGCCAACCTTCTTTCAGGCCGGTGATGGTGACCTTGATGTCATTTTCATCGATAATCACCGTCTCGTCAAGGGTAATTTCTTTTTTGGGTTCTTTCGATGCTTCTTCTTTTTGGGAACAGGCAGTCAGAAGTCCGGCCATCAGCGTAACAGCCAGCAAAACTGCAATAAGTTTCTTCATGTTGGTGCTCCTTTCGGTAGATTAGCATAAAATAATTATATGCTAAAGTTGGGGTTTTGTCAATGGAACTGCGAATATGATAATCGATGGGAAGTTTTGTGAATTAACGGGCACCTCTAAAAACTCCCTTTCGGCGAAGTGCCCGTTCTTTTGCTCCAACTTATGCTTATAAAAACCTTGAAATACATCCAGTATTCCTGCGGTTTTTACCACATAATTTGAAGCAAAATTCCTGGGCACCCACTCGAA
>JAZQIN010000109.1:0-2149 GCA_045541155.1 Faecousia sp. | reverse complement strand
GAGAGCTGGCACCGCCGAAGGCGGTGACTGAGAGGGTTTCGGCGCTTTATATACCCTCTCCGCCCCAGTGTGCGCACTGGGGCACCTCTCCCAGAGGGAGAGGCAAGGGATTGTGCGTTACTTCGCTAAACAATAATTTACATATTTTAGAATTGCTTACCGCCGGTTGCGCATTTCTGTGCAACCGGCGGTGTTTTCGTCCTCATGGGCGAAAGGAGGCGATCGAAATGATCGTTACACAGTCAATCAATGTCCACATGGACCGGCAGACCCGGCCTACTGTGGAGACCGTCCAAAGCGACTCCGGCCGGGCCGTGGCCATGGCGCTGTTCAGTCAGGGGGAAAAATGGACGCCCCCGGCAGACACCACTGGTCTGATTCGCTATAGCATCTGCCATGAGGGGGAGTATTTCACCAGCGTTTACGACTCCATCTCCGATGGTACCTCCGCCGTGACCATCACCGGAAATGTGCTGCAGGTGCGGCTGACCCCGGAGGTTCTGAGTGTGGTGGGCGTGGGAGAGCTGCAGGTGGAGCTGACCAGTGCCAACCGGGTGATTGGAACCCTGAGTGTCCTGCTGAGGGTCCAGCGGAATCTGTCGCTGGAGGGTCAGTCCCCTACCGTCTACAATGATTTGACCCGTCAAATCCATAAGGAAGTTCAGTTGCAGGTCCAGCAGACCTATGCGCAGGGGGGCTGGATGGAGGATTTGAACCGTCAGCTGGAATGCGGCTTTGCCGCCGGTGGACTGGAGCAGGGGGCTGAGGTGGCTTCCAGCAGTAAAATCCGCTCGGCGTTTTTGCGCCACGGGGGCCGGACGTTGACCGTGACCTTCCCAGATGGACTGAAAGTGGCGTGCCATTTCTATGACGAGGACAAGAACTATCAGTATGTCTCGCAGGAATACACCGGCAGCTTCACCATCTACAATGGCTGCGCCTATGTGCGGCTGGTGGTGGGATATGGAGATTCCTCCGCCGTGACCGATGTTGAGGCACTGGGTGGGCTGGTCCGGGCTTTCTACAAAAGCGACAGCTGCGACCGCTTTCAGGGCCATGTGACAGCGCTGGGCCGCAGTCGTTTCTTTGATTGCCATCAGCAGGGTTACTACCGGTTCTCTGCCGCCGACATTCCCAACATCAGCGACTGCCCGGATATCTCCGTTGGTGGCATTCTGGAGGTGTGGGATCATGGTGGCACCGATGTGGTGTTCCAGAATATCCACACCAGTGATGGTCAGATTTGGTTCCGCTGGGGAAATCGTGCCTTCCAGCGGCTGCTGCCTCGCAGGCAGGCTTTGAACTGGTACGCTTTGGGGGACGGAATCACCCAGGGCTATTTCAGTGATGCCGAGGGGCTGGGCCGGGATTCGGAAAAGAGCTGGGTGGCAGTGGCAGCTCAGGAAAATGGCTGGATTTTGACCAATCACGCTGTGGGCGGCTCCGGCTATGTGCAGTCCGGCACCACCGGCGACGGTCACAACGCCCGGGACCATGTGGACACCATTGATTTTTCCGGAGCAGAGCTGGTGACGTTGGCCTTCGGCGTTAACGATTGGAAGGGCGGATGTCCGCTGGGGTCTATGGAGGATGATGTCACCACCGGCGGTACTGTCTACAGCAATTTGCGCTACTGCATCGAAAAAATCCTCGCCGATCAACCTTGTGCCAAGGTGGTGGTGATTTCACCCATCAACTGCAGTGCCTACGGGACCCGGCAGGGCAACTGGGGCATGGGCCATGCCTTCGCCGGAGGGACGCTGGAGGATTTCTGTGAAGCACAGCGGACGGTGTGCGCCTACTACGGTGTGGGATTTGTAGATTTACTACATCAGTCGCTGGTGGGGCGGCAAAATGCGCCGTCGGTGCTGACGGATGGGATTCATCCGACCCCGGCCTGTCATCGCCTGCTGGGCATCGAGCTTGCCGCAAGGTTGCTGTAGCACCCAATCCAATAGCAAAAGCCACGGGCCTGTGCCCGTGGCTTCTTCAGTGTGTCAATGTACTTTAAATTATCGTTTACACGACTACCGCAAAAACAAAATACCGTGTCATTCCGAGGGAGCGTAGCGACCGTGGGAATCCGTTTTCTCTACATATTACGAGGAGTACGGATTGCCACGGCCCTTCGGGCCTCGCAATGACAAGC
>JAZQIN010000108.1:0-5434 GCA_045541155.1 Faecousia sp. | reverse complement strand
GAGCTGTACAGCTTGCGAACCACGGTGCGGATCATCTCGCAGACTTCCTCAGCCTGCTCGGGGGTTGCGGTCAGGCCGGTACCAATGGCCCAGATGGGCTCGTAGGCGATGATGACCTTGCGGATCTTCTCCTCGGGCACGCCAGCAAGACCCAGCTTAATCTGCATGGTGATATGCTCGGCGGTGATGCCGCTTTCACGCTGAGCCAGCGTCTCGCCGCAGCACATAATCGGAATCAGACCGGCATCCAGAGCAGCCAGAACCTTGGCATTGACATCGGCATCGGTCTCGCCGTACATCTCACGGCGCTCGGAGTGGCCGATGATGACGTACTTGCAGCCGGCATCCACCAGCATGTTGGTGGCAATCTCACCGGTGTAAGCGCCGGAGGCGTTGGCGTTGCAGTTCTCGGCACCGATGCCTACACGGGTCTCACGCATGGAGCGGACGGCGGCAGGAATGCAAACGGCGGGGACGCACAGGGCAACGTCACACCAGCGGCCTCTGGGCATCAGACCCTTCAGAGCGGTCATGAATTCCTTGGTCTCGGTGGGAGTCTTGTTCATCTTCCAGTTGCCGGCGATGACGGTCTTACGGTATTTTCTGTTCATTTTTCCTATTCTCCTTAATATATATGCACATCAGAGTGATGCGAAATTACTTATCCTGCAGACAAGCAATGCCGGGCAGTTCCAGACCTTCCAGGAACTCCAGAGAAGCGCCGCCGCCGGTGGAAATGTGGGTGATTTCGTTGGCGAAGCCCAGCTGCTCGCAGGCTGCAGCGCTGTCGCCGCCGCCGACGATGGTGATAGCCTCGGAATCAGCCAGAGCCTGAGCAACAGCGATGGTGCCCTTAGCCAGAGTGGGGTTCTCGAACACGCCCATGGGGCCGTTCCAGACCACAGTCTTGGCGTTCTTGGCAGCGTCAGCGAACAGCGCACGGGTCTTCTCGCCGATGTCCAGACCCATCTTGTCAGCGGGGATGGCGGAGGAATCCACGGTCTCCACGGTCACATCGCCGTCGATGGGGTTGGGGAACTCGCTGGTGATGACGGTGTCGATGGGCAGCAGCAGGTTTACGCCCTTGGCCTCGGCCTTCGCCATCATTTCCTTGCAGTAGTCGATCTTCTCAGCGTCCAGCAGGGAGGTGCCCACGCCGTAACCCTTGGCAGCCAGGAAGGTGTAAGCCATACCGCCGCCGATAATCAGGGTGTCCACCTTCTCCAGCAGGTTGTTGATAACGTTCAGCTTGTCGGAAACCTTAGCGCCGCCCAGAATGGCAACGAAGGGACGCTCAGGATTGGCCAGAGCCTTGCCCATGATGGAGACTTCCTTCTCCACCAGATAGCCGCAGACAGCAGGCAGGTGGTCAGCCACGCCGGCGGTGGAGGAGTGGGCACGGTGGGCGGTGCCGAAAGCGTCGTTGACGAACACGTCAGCCAGCTCAGCCAGAGCCTTGCCCAGCTCGGGATCGTTCTTGGTCTCGCCCTTGATGTAACGGGTGTTCTCCAGCAGCATCACATCGCCGTTCTGGAGAGCGGCAGCCTTGGCCTTGGAGTCCTCGCCGGCAACGTCAGAAGCCATGATGACTTCCTTACCCAGCAGCTCGCTCAGACGGTCGGCAACAATCTTCAGACTCAGCTCGGGCTTCCACTCGCCCTTGGGCTTGCCCATGTGAGAGCACAGGATGACCTTGGCACCCTTATCAATCAGGTACTTGATGGTGGGCAGAGCAGCCACAATCCGCTTGTCGGAGGTGATCTTGCCGCCCTTGGTGGGGACGTTGAAATCGCAGCGGCACAGCACGCGCTTGCCGGCTACTTCGATATCCTCAATGGATTTCTTGTTGTAGTTCATAAGTAATTCCTCCATTACCGGGGCTCAGCCCCGCATTTTCCCGTAATCCAGCAGACCGGAAAATCCCAGCTGCCGTAGCGCCTCGAAGGCCGTAATGGCCACCGCATTGCTCAGATTCAGGCTCCGTGCCTCCGCCATCATGGGGATGCGGACGCATTCCTCGAAATGGGCTTCCAGCAAGTCCTCAGGCAGACCTTTGGTCTCCTTGCCGAAGAGCAGGTAGCAGCCGTCCTGATAGGTAGCATCGGTGTAGCATCGGGGTGCTTTGGTGGACAGGCACCACATCTGAGAAATCTGATTTTTGGCGAAGAAGTCGTCGAGGTTTTCGTAGACCCGGACATCCACCAGATGCCAGTAGTCCAGTCCGGCCCGACGGACCGCCTTTTCAGAGATGTCGAAGCCCAAGGGCTTTACCAGATGCAGCACGCTGCCGGTGGCGGCGCAGGTACGGGCGATGTTGCCGCAATTCTGGGGAATCTCAGGCTCCACCAGCACGATATTGAGCATTGCCATCACCTCACGCCTTTCCGTGTCCGCTTGCTACCCTATTGTATGCCAAACCTTCCATAAAATCAATCAAAAAATTACGGTTTTTACAACTTTTCAGCAAATCCACGAAAATAGGGGTACTGGATTGGCAAATTTGTGAAAAATGTGAAATCGACTTCGGAAAACCCGGGGTTAATCGAAAAAACCGGACATACATCGCCACAAAATTGCTAAAACCTTTGACTTGCGCCCTGTGGCTATGGTATAATAATAAAAATATATGCCAATTCAGGAGGCTGTCCCTATGCGAATGAGAAGAATGAAAAATCTGGACCCCCGGATGGAAAAATGCGCCGCCTACCGCATCGAGGCACCGGAAACGCTGAAGGGAAACTGGCGTTCCTTGATGCCGGATTGCACCGCCCTTTGGGTAGAGGTGGGCTGCGGCAAGGGTAAGTTCACCGCCGAGACCGCGCAGGCCAACCCCGATGTGCTGCTGATTGCGGTGGAGCGTTGCCGGGAGGCCATGGTGGTTGCTATGGAAAAAGCCAAGAATATGGGGCTGAAAAATGTCTTTTACATCGATATGGATGTGGCGAACATCGAGGATATCTTTGCCGGGCAGGAAATCGACCGGCTGTTCATCAATTTCCCGGATCCCTGGCCCCGGAAGAAAAACGCAAAGCGGCGGCTGACCCATCGTGGTTTTCTGGATAAATATTGCCGTGTGGTTCGCACCGGCGGTGAGTTCCATTACAAAACCGACAACGCCCCTCTGTTTGAGTTTTCTGTGGAGGAGTTTGCCGCCTGCGGTCTTGAGGTCAAGAATCTGACCCGGAACCTCCATGAAAATGGCATCGTGGGCATCATGACCGGCTACGAAGAAAAGTTCCACGCTCTCGGCACCCCCATCAACCGGTGTGAGGTGGTCTGCAAGCCCTTCGTATTGCCTCCGGAGGAAAAGAAACAAACCGAAGAAACGTAAAATATTGTTTAGCAGACTAGCGGCGAAGCCGCCTTGCCTCCCTCTTTGAGGGAGGTGGCACGCCGAACGGCGTGACGGGGGGAGTGTCCTATCATTGTTTTGACACTCCCCCAGTCAAAAATCGACTTTCTAAAAAGCCGATTTTTGCCAGCCCCCTCACTGAGGGGGCCAAGGGACGGTGCGAACTTTTAGACCGCTAAACGATAATTTATCATCCCAAGGAGGGATATCATGACTTATCACGCAGGTTCCTGCGATATTGCGGTGATTGGTGCCGGACACGCCGGAATCGAAGCTGCCCTCGC
This sequence comes from Faecousia sp., assembly GCA_045541155.1. GTDB lineage: Bacteria > Bacillota > Clostridia > Oscillospirales > Oscillospiraceae > Faecousia. The sequence goes on along the minus strand of JAZQIN010000108.1, from coordinate 1,798 downwards.
CGCTGCACGGCTGGGAATGGAGACCATTTTGTTCACCATCAATCTGGACGCAGTGGGCAATATGCCTTGCAATCCAGCCATCGGTGGCACCGGCAAAGGTCATCTCGTCCGGGAAATCGATGCGCTGGGCGGTCAGATGGGCCTTGCTGCTGACCACAGCTGCATCCAGTACCGGATGCTGAACAAAGGCAAAGGCCCGGCGGTTCACTCCCTGCGGGCCCAGGCTGACCGGCGGAAGTACCAGCAGGTCATGAAAAAGACCCTGGAACGCCAGGAACGGCTGCAGCTGAAGCAGGCCATGATCACGCAGATCCTGGTGGAAGATGGCTGCGTTACCGGCCTGCGGACCCAGCTGGGAGCGGAATATGGCACCAAAGCGGTGATCATCGCCACCGGCACTTACTTGGACAGCACGGTGATCACCGGCGAGTCTGTCTATGCTTCCGGCCCCGACGGGATGCACGCATCCTGCGGCCTGGCGGACGATCTGCGGGCTTTGGGCCTGTCCCTGCGGCGGTTCAAGACCGGCACTCCACCCCGGATCAACCGGCGCAGTGTGGACTTTTCCAAAATGGAGCTGCAGCCCGGCGACGAGATCCCGGAGCCTATTTCTTTCCGCACAGAGCATAAGGTGGACAATTCCGCCGTATGTTATCTGACCTATACCAATGAAGAGACCCACCGGATCATCCGGGAGAATCTCCACCGCAGTCCCATGTACGACGGGACCATTTCCGGTGTTGGTCCCCGGTATTGCCCCAGTATCGAGACGAAGATCGTCCGTTTTGAGGACAAACCCCGGCATCAGCTGTTCATCGAGCCCTGTGGCCTGGACACGGAAGAACTGTACATCCAGGGTTTTTCCTCCAGTCTGCCGGAAGATGTGCAGCTTGCCATGATGCGGACCATTCCGGGACTTGAGAATGCGGAAATGATGCGCCCGGCCTATGCCATCGAGTATGAGTGCATCGATCCCACCCAACTGCTGCCCACCATGGAAGTGAAGAAGATCTCCGGTCTGTACGGCGCGGGACAGTTCAACGGCAGCTCCGGCTATGAGGAAGCGGCAGCCCAGGGCCTGGTGGCGGGCATCAACGCGGCGCTGAAGATCCAGGGAAAGGAGCCTCTGATCCTGACCCGGGACACCAGCTACATCGGCACGCTCATTGACGATCTGGTGACAAAGGGGACGGAAGAGCCTTACCGGATCATGACCAGCCGGTCCGAATACCGGCTGCTCCACCGGCAGGACAACGCCGATCAGCGGCTGACGCACATCGGTGCGAAGGTGGGTCTGGTGCCGCCGGAGCGGCTGCGGCAGGTGGAAGAAAAGTACGAACTGGTCCGCCGGGAAGTCAAGCGGCTGGAAGAGCGGGGCGTGCCTGCGTCCCCGGCCCTGAATGCCATGCTGGAGAGCCGGGACAATGCGCCGGTGGCGAATTCTGCCAGATTGGCGGATCTGCTGCGGCGGCCCCAGGTTACCTATGAAGACATCGCTCCCTTTGATCCGGAGCGGCCGGCGCTGCCTGCCGCGGTGACGGAGGAAGTGGAGATCCAGGTGAAGTACGCCGGTTATCTGCAGCGCCAGTTAAAACAGGTGGAAGAATTCAAGCGGGAAGAAAACCGCCTCCTGCCGGAGAATATGGATTACGAAAAGGTCACCGGCCTGCGGCTGGAGGCCCGTCAGAAGCTGTCGGAGATCCGGCCGGTGTCCATCGGCCAGGCGGGCCGTATTTCCGGCGTCAGTCCGGCGGATATCGCCGTGCTGCTGATCTATCTGGAACAGAGACAGTGAGGC
>JAZQIN010000107.1:0-4478 GCA_045541155.1 Faecousia sp. | reverse complement strand
GCTGGCTATACTGATAAGGGTGGCCACGGTGGCGGCGTGTACATGGACTGCCAGATGAATGATACGTCTCTGGGTGGTAGTACAACGATGGCCATTTCCGGTGCGTCCATCTACAGCAACACTGCCAAGTACGGCAACGGCGGTGGTATCTACCTGATTGGTGACGATGCACTCTGTACGGTTACCGGTGGTATCGTCGGCGGTGACAAAACCAAGGCCAATGAGGCAATCGCTGCTACCGATGGAACAGCTGGTAACGGCGGTGGTATCGCTATCTATGGCGGTGCAATCATCGAAATGACTGGCGGTACGATTTCCTATAACAAGGCGAATGTTGGCGGTGGTATTGCGGTTCGTGATGGCTCCATCATGGTATCTAAGGCTGGTACCGACGGCAAGGGTGGTATCGTTTCCAATAATACCGCAACCCAGGCTGGCGGCGGCATCGCCATTGCTGACAGCTCTGCAATGTCCATGGAAAAGGGTACAGTTTCCTATAATACCTCCAGCTATGGCGGTGGTATCCTGGTTATGGGCAGTACGGGTGGCAGTTATACAACCACCAAAAAGGTTACGAACCAAGACGGAACCGTTACGAATCAGACTCAGACCATCACGATTGCCTACGGCATGGTTCTGAACGGCGGTGATGTGCAGAACAATGTAGCTGTCAATACTCTGGAGGCGGCTGGTACGGATGAAACCAATCAGACCTTCGGTGGTGGCATCTGTCTGTCTGCTCAGTCTACCATGTACATTGACGATGGTACGATTTCCTACAACAAGGTGTATGAGCAGGTGAAGGGTTCTACTTCCTACGAATATACGATTGGCGAATTCGGCGGTGGTATTGCTGTTTGTCAGCAATCTACCTTGACAATGGTCGGTGGTAGTGTTCTGAGCAATGAAGCTCATATGGGTGGCGGTATTGCTATCTCCGGTGCTTCGACGGTTAAGATTAATGAGTCCACCAGCGGTAAAGTCGCAACGATTCAGAGTAATCTGGCTAAGGGCGGAACCTACAGCACCAATGGCGGTAGAGGCGGTGGTATCTGGCTGAATGATGCCGATTCCACGACTAACCGTAACGAGCTTTATATCACTGGCGGTAAACTTCTTTCCAATAATGCGGTAGACCGCGGTGGCGCAATTAATGTTGGTGCATATGGATATATCGAAATCAATGGTGGCTTGATTGACAGCAATACAGCTTTTTATGGTGCTGGTATAAGCGCATATAAGAATTGGAATCAGTATAGCTATCCCAGTGTCGTAATCAAGAATGGTACGATTTCGAATAATACCGCAACCCACGAAGGTGGCGCATTCTTTGGAGGATTTGGCGCAAGCCTTGAAATTCAAGGCGGTAACATTCTCAATAACCATGCTACGAACAATACTGGTGGCGGTATTTATAATATCTACGGTGGCAGTACAACTATTTCTAATGGTATCATTCAAGGAAACACTGCGGCTAATTATGGCGGCGGACTGTTCCTGATGGCACAAAATGTTACGATTACCGGCGGTACCATTTCGGCGAATACTGCACGAAATGGTGGCGGTCTGTTCGCAAGTACCTGGACTAGAAAGATTACTATCAGTGGTAGTGCAGAAATTTTGGGAAATATAGCCTCTGAATGCGGCGGCGGTATTTACCTTGATGGTTTTGTCCTGGAAATGTCTGGTGGTTCTGTGAAGCAGAATCACGCAATGTACGGCGCTGGCGTTTATGCTAAAAACTCTTCCGATGTTACCTTTAAAGAGTCGGCTAATATTGTCGAGAATGGCCGTTTTGAGTTGGCTGAGGGCGAAACGGAAGGTGTTATTTGTCAACATGGCGGCGGTCTCCTCATTGAAAGCTCCACTCTTTCTGTTGAGAATGGTAAAATCGGGACCAATAAAGCTATTAATGGTGGCGGCATTTATGCTGCTTCTGGTGCAACTGTTACCATGACCGGTGGTCAAGTTGTTAGCAATGAAGTTTCCGAAAATGGCGGCGGTGTCTTTGTTTATTTTACTGGCACGAGCTTTAGCATGACTGGCGGTAAAATTACTGAAAACATAGCTGCTGGTAATGGTGGCGGCGTATATGTTGATGATTGTGCGACCGCTGAAATTATGGACGATACCGCTGGCAATAACGGTGTGATTGATTCCAATCAAGCAAGCAAGGGCGGCGGTGTCTTCGTTTCTTATGGTGCTGATTTGACGGTCCATAATGGTCATATTACCAATAACAAGGCTGTTGGTACACCTACAGGTTTAAGCACTGCTTTCTACAATGGAATTGAATTCCATTCCCTGTTGGGCATTGGCGGCGGTGTTTGCGTGGCAAATGGTAAGAGTGCATCTGATCGTGCTACCTTTACACTGACTGGTAATAACATCGCTATTTATGGTAACATTGCTGATTTTGCGGCTGACGATGTTTACGCTAATGGTTCCAATACCGATTTGAACCTTCCTGTAGTCGGTTCCATGAACTTGGACGGCTATCCCTTTGATGCACTGGGCTGGGTCGAGGACTATGTCTATATGGACACCAACTATGAGGATGGTCTGAATAAGGCTGACCCCAGTCAGGGTATCAGTAACGGAAAGAACGTTTATCGTTATCGTTTCTCGGATGCTGGTTATCGTGTCATGTTGAATGAAACAGGCGTTACCGACGCTAATCTTGCAACCTTCGCTCCCAACGTTGCAGATGAGTATGTTTGTTTGACACTGGGTACGCCCAGCGCAATGGGTGATACGGTTGTTATTGATTATGGCCTGCCTGTCATTATTGACCTGCTGAGCAATGACTTCGGTCTGGCGGGTGGCATCCTTAACAACATTGGTGCCCTTCGTCCTGCGACTGAAGGTGGCAAGGTTGATTATACAACAGGTTTGGACTCCAATTGGAGTAAAGTGCCCGGTTGCCTGTTTGGTAGCGTATCTATGGATACCGCCAATGGTAAGGTAACCTATACGCCTAATTCCATGAACATGAGCAAGCAGGACATGTTCTCCTATGCGGTCAAGTTTACTCATGACGGTACGGACTACTACTTCTATGCGCCTGTTACCGTTATCCCCGCAACCTCCATCTACTATGAGGATGGCTTCGCTGGAATCACGTTCCAGACAGGCGTGATTCAGGAGAAGCAAGATGGTACGCTTGAGGATAAATGGACGGCGAACAGCGACTGGGGCCATGGCACCGACGGAACGTATACACAGGATGAAGATCGTCCTGGCAATCTGAGTGAGAACGATAAGAACAATCTCTATGGTATTGACTCGACATACGTTGCTAATAATGTTGGAAAGCATCAGTATTCCTTGTATAATGGACATTGGGTGACAGTGAGTGGTTCTACGTCCGCAAGAGCGACCTTTACCTTCACCGGTACTGGGTTCGACTTGATTGGATTGACCACCCATGAGACCGGCGGTGCAATCGTCTCTGTTTACAATCAGTCTACGAAGCAGACCCAGTACCACTTCATCGATACCTATTACGGCTTCTCTCGTACGGAGGATGGATGGGTCGCTGGTCAAGGCGAGGGTACTTATCTGTATCAGATTCCGATTCTAAAGGTTGACTGTGGTTCTTACGCCACCTACGATGTTCAGGTCTATGTGGCCTATAATGAGATGTTTGATCATCGTAATCAGGGTTCTTACAAATTCTATCTCGATGCGGTCAGAATTTATAATCCTGCCGATGAGGGAGTTTGGAAGAATAACGGTGTGGAGGATACTACTATTCGTGATGCTTATGTGCAGGATGGTGAGTACGATCCTTCTTACACCGAGCTGCGTAATATGCTGCTGAGTGAGGCAGATTTGGATCCGGATAATTCCAAGATTACCGGTGCGGTGTTTATTGACAGCAGTTCCAGCATTGGTTCCAGCAGTATCGCTGAGTATGAACACTATGGTCCCAATAACGAGGTTTACCTCGGACCCGGACAGGCAATTGCCTTTGACATGACCTTTACCGGTAATGTTCATGCTGTACATTTGGGCATGAAGCGTTTGCTTGATGCCGGTACGGTAGCCATTTATGGTCTGACCGAAAGCGGTACGCAGATTACCCTTGGTTCCATTGCGCTTAATTCCAAGACCGAAGTGTTCTATGATTTGTCCAAGCTTCATGGCAGAACGGTAGTCCTTAAGAACACCGGCACTTCCGCCAATAGTGTTATCTCTCTGACCAGCTTCAAGACCACGCACAGCTTCAGCCAGAGTTCCGAGGAAGGCGGCAATGGTGAGAACAGCAATGCGACCTTCACCATCAACAGAACAAGTGCCGAAAACGCTGTGGCGTTCTTGAACAGCCAGAGCGAGGCGGTCACCAAGCCCAATCTGGAGCTGGTGGTTCCCTCCATCGCTTTTGAGGATGAGATTTACTACAACGTCTACTTCAACATCGACGACACCAGTTCTGTTGCGGAGATGGGTCTGATTACCTTCGACTCCAGACTGAC
>JAZQIN010000106.1:0-2051 GCA_045541155.1 Faecousia sp. | reverse complement strand
TCTGGAAGTTATGGAGGAGTTTGGCTGCAAAAAACTGGTTTTCTCTTCCTCCGCCACGGTATACGGCCCCAACAACCCTCATCCGTACAAGGAAGAGATGCCTGCAATCCAGTCCACCAGTCCCTATGGCTGGACCAAGGTGATGATCGAGCGGATCCTGACGGACTACTGCACGGCCCATCCTGATTTCTGTGCCGTCCTGCTGCGCTATTTCAATCCCATCGGTGCCCATGAAAGCGGTTTGCTGGGTGACGATCCCAATGGCATCCCCAACAATCTGATGCCTTACATCGGCAGAGTTGCCGCAGGCCAGTTGGAGAAGCTGACCATCTTCGGCGGTGACTATCATACCCCCGACGGAACCTGCCAGCGTGATTATCTCCATGTGGTGGATCTGGCAGTGGGACACCTGAAGGCCCTGGAGTATGCCGAAAACCACGACGGCGTGGAAGCCATCAATCTGGGTACCGGCAATGGAATATCCGTGCTGGAACTGGTAACGGCTTTTGAAAAGGTCAACAACATGAAGCTGCCCTATGTGATCGGCCCTCGTCGGGATGGCGATCTGCCTGCCTTCTGGGCAGATGCCACCAAGGCAAAGGAACTTCTGGGCTGGGAAGCTACCCATACTGTGGAAGATATGTGCAAGAGCAGCTGGGACTTTGCAAGAAAGAGCGCTGAAGCAACCGTTTGATAGGAGTTGATTGATTATGTACTTTCAGAAAAAACGCTGTATCGCCATGCTGTTGGCCGGTGGCCAGGGCAGCCGGCTGAAGGTCCTGACGGAGAAGACCGCCAAGCCTGCGGTTCCCTTCGGCGGAAAATACCGCATTATTGATTTCCCTCTGAGCAACTGCGTCAATTCCGGCATCGATACTGTGGGCATCCTGACCCAGTATCAGCCCCTGGAACTCAACGAATATATTGGCAACGGCCAGCCCTGGGGTTTGAACAAGACCCACAGCTGCGCTCAGGTCCTGCCTCCTTACGAGCGTCACGATAAGAAGTCCGGCTGGTATAAAGGCACTGCCAATGCCATCTATCAGAACATCGATTTTATTGATCGCTACAATCCTGAGTATGTGGTCATCCTCTCCGGTGACCATATCTACAAGATGGACTATGCCGCCATGGTGGAATACCATGAGAAGAACAATGCCTCCTGCACCATCGCTGTGCGTAATGTCCCCCTGAGCGAGGCTTCCCGGTTCGGTATCCTGAACACCAATCCCGACAACTCCATCTACGAGTTCGAGGAGAAGCCCAAGCAGCCCAAGTCCACCAATGCCTCCATGGGCATCTACGTCTTTAACTGGAAGGTGCTGCGGGAAGCCCTCATCGCCGACGAAGAGGACGCCGATTCCTCCAACGACTTCGGCAAGAACATCATCCCCAATCTGCTGAATGCCGGCCACAAGATGATGGCCTACACCTTTGATGGTTACTGGAAGGACGTGGGCACCATCGACTCCCTGTGGGAAGCCAACATGGAGCTTCTGGGCAAGGATCCTGAATTCAACATCCGTGGTGACGAGCGCAGCAAGATCTACGCCCGGAACTCCGCCCTGCCTTCTTCCTACATCGATGAAGATGCCAAGATCTATAACTCTTTCGTAGCAGAAGGCTCCGAGGTCTACGGCACCGTCCGCCACAGCATCATTTCCATCGGCTGCACCATCGGTGAGGACGCCGTGGTGGAGGACAGCGTGGTCATGCCCGGCGTGGTCATTGAGTCCGGTGCTATCGTCCGTCACGCCATTCTGGGCGAGAACAGTAAGATCTGCCGCAACGCTGTGGTGGGCGGTGCTTACGGTTCCAAGGACAAGAAAAAGATCAGCGTCACCTCCAAGGGGGCCGTTGTGGAAGAAAACACCGTGCTTGCCCCCGGCGACATGGTGTAAAAGGAGGGGTTTACAATGAATGTAATGGGAATAATCTTTGCTAATGACGCATCCATGGGCGATTTGACTGCCAAGCGTACCATGGCAAGCCTTCCTTTCGGCGGCCGCTACCGTCAAATCGATTTCCACCTGTCTAATATGGCTTGTGCA
>JAZQIN010000105.1:0-3224 GCA_045541155.1 Faecousia sp. | reverse complement strand
GCTTGCCTTCTCCGTAATCTGCTTGATTGGCGTGCTGTTCGTGGTGTTTACTTTCGCAACACCACAGATTCCACTATTCCAAGATCCTCTCACGGGAACCTATGGGGTTTGAAATCCGAAAACTTTTTGAAAAAGGACTTGCAATATCCGCACTTCCAAGGTAACATCACACAAACTTTTTAGGAGGTGTTATCTTGCAATCCTTTGCCGAAGCATTGAATGCTTACACACGCGACCATCCCTTTGATGCCGGGAACAGCGATGCTAAAACTGTTCTCGACCAACTCTACCATGCCTATGCAGAATCTCACGAATCCGGCCCACCGGAGATTAGCAAAGGTTTCAAAGAACTAGAGTGTTTCCTGGAAACCTTGCCCCTAGATGATAACAACGCCGTCTTTAACCTCTGCTGCCGTCTGTGTACAGCCTACAAGAAAAAGCCATCCGCCACGGACTGCTCTATGGTGCGCATCTGATGCAAGAATTGTACACGAACGAGCAATCATAAAACCCTGTTCCGACATCCCCCCACATAAACCTTTCTTTGTCTATAGTAGTACAATTATTAACGGCGCTGAGAGAATTGTGACTCTCAGCGCCGTTTTTATGTTTGGTTTTGGATAAAACTATTACGAGAAAGCCTGAATATCTTTCTCAATATCTCGGATTTCTTTAGAAATGATTCTACCAAAGAAGTCTTCAACGGTGTGTTCATCAACTTTTGAAAAATCCTTTTTAGATACACGAGATACCACCCGACGCTTGTCGTCAATTGTATATTTGTCAAAATTGGGTACATATGATGTTGTATGAAGCGCCTGTCTTATTCATGGTATGTACGGACAAACCTTTTTCGCTTTACAGATGAATCCACGCCGTATCTTTCTAATAACTTGTCTGAATACCCGTTCACATCCCTTTTCTTGCTCCTTCAGTATCTTTGTGGCTATCGAGCTTTCTTAATCTCTTGGATTGCCCCAAATTCTCAAACTACTTTTCAAAAAGAACTAAAGCATCTTCCATACAAATATTCAGTTGAAGAAAAATTCGCTCTAACATCTGGACTTCCTCCTTTCAAAATTTTTTAAGGAACCGCCCCGGTGTCCCCTCGGGGCGGAGGAAAGAGTGTACCGCCCCAGCACAGTGCCACGGGAGTCGCCTGTGGCACCCGCCCGGCACTGGCGGCGCCGGACCACTGGGTGGTACGTATTTATTATGAGTTCCATGGTATCAACAGAACAAAAATACTTGGTTAAGTAGTTGCGGATTGTGGTTTCGTCTACCCAATGGGACAACGCATAGACGGATGCGATTCGCACCACGACACGGTCGTACTCCGTCGGACGCTCCAGTTGTTCCGCCCGCTCCCGATTAGCGGCACGAATACTAATCGGTGAAGGATTTTCTAGCTTGCGGCGATACCTTGCCACATCCACAGGCGTTTCCTTTGGATGGCCCTGCCGGTACTTTTACCAAATAAACGGAATAATCCGATATTTGACCTTCTTTTTGTACTCGGCATAGCCAGGAAGTTCCCGGGTCAGCAGGTCTTCCTCGTCCCTCAGGCGCACAATGATAATCACCGGGTAAAATGCAAACACAATCAGCGCATACCAGGAGCCGAGGACAATGGGCATCATCAAAAACAGCAGAATTGTCACCATATACATGGGATGGCGAACGATTCTGTACAAACCGGTATCCACCACCTTCTGTCCTTCCTCCACCTTAATGGTGCGGCTCAAGTATGCATTTTCACGCATGACCTCGGCATACAGCGCATAAGCCGTCAGAAAAAGTACCGATGCCGCAATCGTCACAGGCAAGGGCATCTGCGACCAGCCGAAGCGGAAATCCAGCCCCGCCACCACAAAGCCTGCAAGGAACATCAAGCCAGAAAAGGCGACCACACCTTTCTGCGTCGCCTTCTTTTCCTTCACATCCAACCGTTTCGCCAGAAAATCTGGGGTTTTGAAGAACATCACAAATCCGGCAATCAGCATGGGCACGAACAGCTGCCCAATTAAAAGCCAGCCATATGGGTAACGTATTGTGCCTGCCGGGATGAAAACCAACAAGCCTACCATCAACAGACCACACGAGAATTTCACCAGCGCATTGATTAGCAGTTTCATTTTACTTTCTCCCTGTTCATATTCTCTTTGATACGCTCCATCAGCAGTCCGATTGCGAACCAGGTGGTTTCGTAGCGCAGATAGCGGTTGGTGTTTTCATCCCATAAGCACCGAAGGCTAGGCGGAAATTCATCATCGCCATGCCACAGCTGTACAAGCACACGCAATCCATCAATCAACTCAATAGCGTATCCAATATCTGCACCGGGCATTTTTTCGCCCTTTAGAGCCTCACAGGCAATCGCAAAACCCTCCGGATTTTGGTCAAACAGTCGGGCGTATGGATTGTTTACATCATCCTGTAAATTGCCATGGAAATAGTGAGCGTGGGTCACAACATTAATCCACCGTCCGGTGATGTACCGATCAGTGCGGCAGTCACAGAGCCAATCCAGAATCGTCATGACCTCATTGAAGGAGTTGCCGTCCACCCAAGCACCGCCGCAAAAGCGCTCCATATCGCCGGTGAATCTTCGGATGCGGTAAGGCTCTGACAACATGGTCAGATACAGATACTCCGCATCATATCGCAGTCCGCAGCGTGCAATCAGTTCCTGCTGGTCATAGGTCAAAAAGCGTTTCTTTGCCTGCATGACCTGAATTTGATAATTGTTCATAATACCTCGATGTAAAAACTGACAGGGCGGAAACCATCGTTACAGCTAATCATGGCGGAATAGGGGTTCTTCATCCAGCCGTCATAGAAATTGCCGCCACCGGCCGCCAAAGTCCTCACAAAAGCGGACATACTCTCCCACGCACTGTCGCATAAGTCATCCGGCTTTTTCCCGTTAACAGAGAGCCAAGTCTGCCCTTCTTCCACATCACAGGTGTGCGCAATGGGATTTTCGTACTTTGCCATCAGGTCAGGATAGCAAATCTTTCGTATGGCGGTAATTTTAACATTCTTCATCGCTCTACCTCGATTAATTATTCAACAACTCTAATGGGCGCCTCTAAAAACTCGCCAAATTTAGAGGGATATGATATAATAGCTCCAAAAGGAGGGCGAGTGCTATGCAAATCGGTTTTTGGGATGAAAGTCTGCGCTTGGAGAAGCTGAGCCAGCTGGGGGATTCTCTGGAGCGG
>JAZQIN010000104.1:0-7743 GCA_045541155.1 Faecousia sp. | reverse complement strand
CAACGTATGTCATTGCGAGGCCCGAAGGGCCGTGGCAATCCGTACTCCTCGCAATCCGTAGAGAAAACGGATTCCCACGGTCGCTACGCTCCCTCGGAATGACATGGTATTTTGTTTTTGCGGTAGTCGCATAAACAATAGGGCACCTCTAAAAACTCAATTTCGAGTGGGTGCCCAGGAATTTTGCTTCAAATTATGTGGTAAAAACCGCAGGAATACTGGATGTATTTCAAGGTTTTTATAAGCATAAGTTGGAGCAATAGAACGGGCACTTCGCCGAAAGGGAGTTTTTAGAGGTGCCCAATAATTTACAGTTCGTTGACACGCAGTTATGCGCTGGGTGCGTAAACGATGGTTTTATGCAATACTGTCCGGGAAAATCAAACATAGGAATATTCAGAAATATACTTGTATTCTACCTTAAAATGGGATATAATGGAGTCACACAATAATTTTAAAAGGAGGTCACCTCTATGATAGGCAAGAACAGTATCTCAAAGCGACTGACATGCCTTCTGGTCGTTATGGCGATGCTTTTGGCCATGATTCCGCTGACTACCCCGGCGGTCATTGCCTCGCAGCCCAGCCACGACCGGGTAGCAGACCCTTCCACCATGGATAGCTGGAAGGAGCTTTTCCCCATCACTGGGGATATCACCACCGAAAACGCCGGCGGCGTTTGGACGGACAAATCTGTATTCACAGACGCATCCGCCTTCGCAGGAACCGGCATCACACAGGACAATCCGGACAGCTTCCTTGTGGCCCTGTCCACCATTGCGTCCAACATGACCGTCACCGGCGAGGCGAATATGCCCACGGACACCATGGTGATTCTGGATCTGTCCAGCTCCATGTACAACGGCTACAGCCGGAATCCGGCTACCGTGCAGACCATGCTGACCTCGGTCAACGACACCATCAGTAAGCTGCAGAATATGAACATCAACAACCGGGTGGGCGTGACGGTATACTATGGCGGTCCCGACCGGAACCAGTCCAATGCCACCAACAGCGCTGTGCTGCTGCCGCTGGATCGGTACACCTGCAGCGACACCTATCTGAAAGCGGTCGTCAGCAGTGGCCGACTGCTTTCTGTCACCGTCAATACCAATGTCAAGAATTCCGCCGGTGAAACCATGCCTCAGAATGCCCGTGTGGTCACCGACGTTGCCGGTACTTACGCCCAGCTGGGCATTCTTGATGCCATGAACCAGCTGCTGGCAGCAGACCCTGTGGTTCCGGAAACCGCAGCCTACCAGCCCGGTGCGCCCAGAACGCCGGTCATAATCTTCATGTCCGACGGCGAGCCTACCGCCGCTACTCACCGCTACACCGAGAAGGTCGATGCCGGCATGGGCAACAACACGGTGCCCATCCGTTACCCCAATGAGACCGACTTCGTGACCCAGCTCACCGCCTCCTATGCCAAGGAGATGGTGGATGCCCACTATGCCCAGAAGGATGCGCTGTTCTACAGCCTGAGTTTGGGCACCTCCGTCAGTCTTGCGGTCATGGATCCGGCAAACCACACCACCGACACCATCGCCGATTACTGGGATGCCCTTCTGGCTAACGGCTCCACCCAAATCACCGTCTACAATTCCCCCGACGGCTGGAGCGCCCCCAGCGTGAAGAAAACCTACACCGTTTCTACCACCACCGTGGCAGGCAATACCTTCCCGGCCCAGAAATCCCAGCGGGATTATGTGGATATGGCGTTCACGGCGAACGAGTCCGGTGATTTGACGGATGCCTTTACCAGCATCGTCAACCAGATTAGCCTGATGTCTAAATACTCTCCCACGCTGGTGGCGGATAACGCAGACCTGTCCGGCTATATCTCCTTCGTGGATAAGGTCGGTCAGTACATGGAAGTGACCGACATCAAGGGTATCCTCATCGGCGAGCAGCTGTTCACCGGTGCGGATCTTTCCTCCAACTTTGTCTCCGGCGGCGGTTCTCTCGGCACTTATACTGATCCCACCGCCCTTGGCATCGAGATGGTCGCGGCGGTGCGGACCCGTCTGGGCCTTGCCAGCGATGACGATGCCCGGACCCTAATTGGACTGGCCTATGAGCATGGTCAGCTCAGCTACACCGATGCCAACAACTATTCCAACTACATCGGCTGGTACGCCAACGCCGCTGGCAAATTCCTGGGCTTCTACAACGAGGGCACCACGGTCCTGCCTGAGGCCACCGGCGATGCTGCCACCGATCCGAAGTTCCTGATTCGTTCCTATGGCTATCTTGGCGCAGTGGACGAGAGCCATGGCGTCAGCGAGTCCGACATGATGTACGCCACCGTTCAGGTCCGGGAGGATATCACCACCGGTGACCAGCTGGTATCCTTTGCGGTCCCCGCTGCCCTGCTGCCCGTGGTGACCTACAATGTGAAGCTGGACGAAAAGGGAACCCTTACCAACTTGACCGTTACCGGTGCCGATGCCCCGATTCGCCTGATTTACGAGGTGGCGCTGGACAGCGCAATCAATTCCTTCAACGTACTGGAAAGCGTGTCCGATGCGTATCTGGCAGATGAGCACAACGTCAACAGTGACGGCTCTGTGAATTTCTTCACCAACCAGTGGGACCACAGCAACACCACCGGCTATGGAACCGTCAACACCTACAGCTACTTCAACCCCTCCAGACAGAACGACCGCTACTACTATCTGGAGGACGCGGTGGTCTACTCCGATACGCAGGGAACCGTGTACACCGGACCCCAGCCGGATGCGGACATGACCCTGTACCGCAACTACACCGTCTATAAGAACGACGAAACGCTGCACGCTGAGACCGTTTACCGTCCGCTGTCCAATCCGGCGAAGGATACCGCCCAGCAGAAGGAGGACGGCAGCTGGTACATCCCCAAGGGCAACGTCCATGTGAATCTGGACGGCTACACCGTCCACAAGAGCGAAAACCAGACCGGGACCCTGTCCGAGGTCAACATTCCCTTCGTGGACACCCACAACCATTCCATCAACGATACCGGCTACCGGTTCTATGTAGGCAGCACGCTGGGTAACAACGGCAAACTTTCCATTGCCCCCGAGACCGGCATCCGGCTGACCAAGGCCATGGCAGAGGGCGTGGCAGAGCCCGGTAAGGCGTTCACCTTCACCCTTACCAACGAGTCTAACAAGGCTGACGCAACCGCATACCCTGCGTGGCTTGTCAAGGCCGACGGCACCGAGGTGGATACTACGGTGCAGTTCGCCGCCGGCAAGGCGACTGTGGAGCTGAATCCCGGTGATGTCCTCTACATCGGCGGCATGACTGCCAACGAGACCTTCAAGATTGTGGAAAACGAGACCACTGAATATGTAGCCACCTCCACCGGCCTGTCCGATGCCGGCATGGTGACCATTCGTCAGAATACCCTCACCCCTGTGGACTTTGTCAATAATCTCCGGGGTACCGGCAATCTGACCGTCTCCAAGGAAGTGACCCACGACTTCGGTGTGGACTATTCCATCCCCGAGGACAAGGTCTTCACCATGCAGGTAACGCTCAGCGGCATCGGCACAGCCAATGCAACCTTTGCCGCTACCCAGACCAATGCCGCCATCACCCAGATTACCACCGATGCCAATGGCCGGTTTACCGTCCAGTTGGGTCACGGCGACCAGATCGCGCTCACCGGCCTGCCCACCGGCACGGTTGCGACGGTGGTGGAGCGGAATCCTTCCAACGGCTTCACCCCCGGCTATCAGGATAACGGCACCCCCGGCGACGGTATTGTGACCATCGTCAAAGATGCCACCGCTTCGGTGTTGGTAATCAATGACTACCTGCCCGATGCCGTCCAGCCTGACAATGTCCGCCTGACCGGCACCAAGACCGTCCGCAACGCCGTTGGCAGTGTGGTCACCCAGTGGCCGGATGCCTATCGGTTTACCGTGGTTCTGGAGCGTTACGGCTCCGGCGGCTGGACGCAGATCAACAGCAAAACCCTCAATAAGGACAGCCAGAGCTTCGCCTTTGACCTGTCCGGCGAGATCTACGATGCTCCCGGTGATTACTACTACCGTGTCTACGAGGTGGAACCGGCGGCAGCTGATGCCGACTATGTGGACGGCATGATTTACGACCGGACTATCCACAGCTTCCAGGTGCGTGTCACCGATGCGGATATGGACGGTCAGCTGGAAATCGCCGGTGTCTACACCGACAAGGAAATCCAGCAGGCCGGCGGTGTGTATACCGTCAATGTGGCCTTTGAGAACACCCAGACCGTTACCGACCTGGCCCAGATTGTTGTGGCGATTCAGAAGGTGCTGAACAATCCCTCCTGCAGTCCGCTGGTGTCGCTGGGGGGCTACGGCTTCGGCCTGTATACGGATAAGGCCTGCAAAAATCCTGCGGTTGTGGGCGATGGCATCGCATCCATCGACCTGGCTACTACCGACCCGATGGGCGAAGGCCAGATTCTCGTTCGCTTCGATAAGGCCGGTAGCTATACTTTCTATGTTAAAGAGATTGCCGGTGACGTGACCGGAATGTCCTACAGTGACGCTGTAATCAAGGTCGTGGTGGAGGTCACAATCGATGCGCAGGATTCCAGTGCTCTGTCTGTTTCCGCCTCCTACTATGATGCCGACGGCAACGCTTATGATTTGGGCGACGACGGAGAGGTGGAATTCACCAATACCTATACCACCACCCCTGCAGAGCTGACCATCGACTTCGTGAACAAGACCCTTACCGGTAGAGACCTTCTCGACGAAGAGTTCACCTTCGAGGTTCAGCTTCCCGACGGCACCACCGTGCTGAAGGGCACCAACAACGCAGACGGTAAGGTGACCTTCAACGGTACGCTGAAATTCCATCAGGTGGGGTCCCAGACCTACAATGTGGTGGAGACCAGCACCGATGGTAATGGCGTGATTACCGATAAGACCACCTACTGCCTGAACGTGACCGTGACCGACATTGGCGGTGCGCTGGACGCTACCTACGACCTCGTGGGTATCACCGGTGATACCATTACCTTCCAAAACACCTATTCTGCCTCCACCGTGGACCATGTGGTGGAAGGCATCAAGGTCCTCGACGGCAAAACGCTGCTTAACGATGAATTCACCTTCATCCTGACAGCCCTGTCCGTGGATGGCGAGGCGGTTCAGAACCCGGACAGCTGGACGGCGAAGAATTTCGCCAACGGAGTTTTCCGGTTCCCCACCATCACCTTCGACAAGGTTGGTACCTACGTCTACACCGTGGCGGAGGATGTCCCCGACGGCGGCAAAGCCTACGGCATCACCTACGACCGGACCGTGTACAAGGTCACGCTGGTCATCCGGGATAATGGCGAGGGTGGCCTGTATGTGGCCTCCGAGGCCGTGACCCTGAACGACGGCACTCCGGCGGATGCCCTGCGCTTCCGCAATACCTACAAGGCTGATCCCACATGGGTTCAGATTACCGGTGACAAGCAGCTCACCGGCAAGGTCAATAACGCCCTCAAGGGCGGCGAATTCCAGTTCGACCTGTTCAACTCCGATGCCGGCTGGACGCAGGGTTCTCTGCGTCAGAGCGTCTTCAACGGAGTCGGCGGTACGATTACATTCGATCAGATTGACTTCGAAACTGCCGGTGACCAGTATTTCCTGGTGTCCGAGCGCAACGGTGGTCAGGTCATCGACGGCATTACCTACGACAGCACGGTTTACCGGGTCCATGTGAAGGTGACGGACAATCTGGATGGTACGCTGTCCAACACCGTGACCATCACCAAGGCCAACGGCGAAGCGGCCCAGATTATGGCGTTCGTCAACCGCTATAGCGTCACCGGCACCGATTCCATTGAGCTGTCCGGCATCAAGACCCTTGAGGGCCGTGATTGGACCGATACCGACGCATTTATTTTCGAGCTTTTCGAGGCGAACCATGAGTTTGCGGTGATGGGCGAGACCCCCGTTGCCACTGCGCAGGCCGATAACGCCACCGGTAAGTTCACCCTCAGCATGAGCTACGATGCCGAGGATGTGGGCGAGACCTTCTACTATGTGGTGACCGAGCGCAACGGCGGTCAGGTCATCGACGGCATCACCTACAGCGATGTAGCGTACAACGTCACCGTCACCGTCCGTGACAATGGCGACGGAACGGTTAAGGCGGAGGCTTCCGTGGCAGGCACCACCACCGATGGTCTGCACTACCACAACTTCTACACCGCCGATAAGACCTCCATCGTTTTCGATGGTACCAAGACGCTGAATACCCTGATTGGCACCCGTCCGCTGAAGGAGAATGACTTCACCTTCGACCTGTACCAGACCGCCGCCGACTTCCTGATTGGCGACATGGCAATCCAGTCCGTCAGTAACGATGTGGACGGCTACTTCACCTTCGATTCGGTGGAATTCACCGAAGTTGGCTCCTACTACTTCGTGGTGAAGGAAAACAGCCAGACTCCCATTGGCGGCGTGGTTTATGACAACGCCCAGTACCATATCACCGTGGTCGTTACCGACAACGGAAAGGGTGCGCTGGAGAACGAAACCACAATCATGAAGGTTCTTGGAGAGACCGCAGAAGCAGTTGACGAGATTGCGTTTGTCAACGACTACAGCGCTGAGGCTACCAGCGTCACCCTCAGTGGTATCAAGACGCTGATTGGCAGAGAGCTGTTGGAGGGCGAATTCCGGTTCCTGTTGGTCGGTGCGGACGAAACCTTTACCGCACTGGACGGCGAGCTTCCTATGGTTGCCTTCAACGCCGCTGATCAGACCTTTACGTTCGATGCGCTCTCCTTCACCGAGACTGGAACCTACTACTTCCTGATTACGGAGGACAAAACCGTTGAGGTGGAGCGCATCACCTTTGATGATGCTGTGTACCATGTGACCATTCAGGTTACCGACGATGAAAACGGTAAGCTGGTCGCCGCTGCCCCGGTGATCGAGAAGCGGGACAGCACCGAGGCTGTGGACATCATTGCGTTCACCAACGTGTTCACCCCCAGACCCGACGATATCACCGTGGACATCCAGATTGACAAGACCGTTGTCAACAAGGGCACGGACAGCATCACCGCTGAGGGCTTCAACTTCCTGCTCCAGCCGGCGGACGGTGTAACGGGCACCACGATTACCTCCGATGCCCACGGCAACGGAAAGCTCACGCTGACGTTCAGCGAGGAGGACATCGGCAAGCTCTATCGCTACACCCTGACCGAGGTAAACACCGGCAAGTACGGCGTTACCTACAGCGCCGAACAGTACGCAATTACCATTGCAATCACGCTGGACGAGCAGACCAATACCCTGACCGCCGCCCTCACCCAGAACGAGGCTGAGGTCACGGAGCTGGTGGCAGCGTTTGAGAATATCTACGATGTAAATATCCCCGACGCACCTACAACCGGCGATGATTTTGATCTTTCCGCATGGTTCATCCTGATGTTCGTTTGCTGCGGCGCAGTGGTCACTCTGTGCATCAGCGACAAGAAGATCAGAAAGCGCTAAAACGCATAATCCCATAAAATGAGGCAGGCTCACCCGAGCCTGCCTCATTCCATATTGATAGATAGCAAATGAGGCGTGCCATCGGCACGCCTCATGACAGACAGAAAAATTCATTCTGCATTAAATTATTGTTTAGCGGTGTAACAGCACGCACCGTCCCTTGGCCCCCTCTGACGAGGGGGCTGGCGAAAATCTTTGATTTTCGACTGGGGGAGAGAAGAATTTCAACATTTTCTCTCCCTCCGAGCCGGCGTTCGCCGGC
>JAZQIN010000103.1:0-5356 GCA_045541155.1 Faecousia sp. | reverse complement strand
TCATTCCGAGGGAGCGTAGCGACCGTGGGAATCCGTTTTCTCTACGGATTGCGAGGAGTACGGATTGCCACGGCCCTTCGGGCCTCGCAATGACATACGTTGACTGGAGTGCGGCGCTTAGTGCGCTAAACGATAATTTATGGTGCTGGTGGGGTTTCCGTGTAGGAGCGGTAGGTGTTTTCCCCTGAAATACAGATGAAAATTATTATCATAAAATCCCCGGATTTGATTGACATCACGGGCAATAATAGGTAAAATAAATCCGCATACTCTTAAATTTTAAAAAAGGAGAAGCCATCATGAAAAGTTTAAAAAGACACATAGCCGCTTTGCTGGCGGTGTGCATCATGGCAAGTCTGGTGTTTGTCGCCCCAGTGCGGACACTGGCCACTTCCGCTGATGCGACTCCCGTTGAGGAAAGCACCACACCGGTGGAAACGCCCACCGAGCAGGATACCGAATCCGACGTGGAAGGCACCGATGCCGAAACGGTCTACTACCTGTTCGGCTCCATCAATGGTGCCAACTACGCCTGTGAGGAAGACTACGAGAACATGGGCGAATACAAGTTCGTCGACGGCAAGCTCACCGCTACCTTCACCGCCGACAGCTATGTCGCAATCAAGGAGGAGAACAACGCCAACTGGTACATGGCCGAGTCCTATATCGACACCACCTCTGGCACCTTCTACAACACCTCCACCGGCGCGTCGGAGAAGATGTATGTTCCTGCCAACATGGACATCACCTTCACCCTCACCGAGAACGAAGACGGCTCCCTGACCCTGAGCTATGTAGCGGTCAAGCCGGAGTGCGACCACAGCTACACCGAAAAGGTGCTGGCACCGGCCAGCTGTGTCAAGAATGGTTTGAAGAGCTTCACCTGCTCCAAGTGCGGTCACAACTACACCGAGCTGATTTCCGCCACAGGCCACACCAACACCGTCAAGGTCACCGAGGCCACCTGCCTGACCTACACCAGCTATCAGCTGACCTGTAAGACCTGCGGCAGGGTCGAGACCCTGTACGCCGACAAGCTGGCTCTGACCGGTCTGGACGCCGTGCCCAACGGCATGGACCCCAAGCTGTTCACCACGGATCCTCTGTTCCGCTACCGTACCCAGAAGCTGGCTACCTCTCTGGAGCCCACCATGGACGGCTACACCCAGATTGGCACGGAATGGGTCGATGGCAACACCACCACCATTTACTACGTCAAGAGCTGGCCCACTGGCTTCGACAAGACCAACGCCCTCTATAAGCAGTACAACAACATCGCCAAAAAAGTTACCGCTTACGAAAATGAAACAGCCAAGCTGGAAATCGACTCCGATGCAATTGTAGGCTACCTGTACTACCACTGGTGCTACGAGGGCCATCCTTACACCGTGGCTGTGGGCGATGATACCTACAACCGGTTCCACGCCTACTACAGCACCGTCGCCCCCTCTGAGGCGGACAAGTCCGACGCCTCGGACAACAGCTACCGCTTCGACGACAGCACCGCCTGCGCCGATTCCCTGTGGTACTTCGCTGTGCCTGTCTACGGTCAGAGCTACACCGAGTACGACAAGCAGTACGTCTTTGAGCAGTGGAGCGAGTGGTCCGAATGGAGCACCACCCCTGTCGCCGCCACCGCCAGCCGTGAGGTGGAGACCATCACCGGCTACCGTTACATCAATGCCGCACTGGCTGACCACGATTTCGTGGACGGCTTCTGCAGCGTCTGCGGCACCTTCGACCCGGACAACATCGGCTACCATCTGGTTGGTTACATCAACGGTGCCAACTATGGCTGCGAGGAGGACTGGGAGAACATCGGCAAGTACCGCTTCGTCGATGGCAAGCTGACTGTTACCTTCGTTGAGGACAGCTACATTTTCCTCAAGACCAGCGACAACGTTAACTGGTACATGACTCAGGAGTACGCCGATAGCACCATGGCGACCTTCCTGAACACCACCACCGGCACCAGTGAAAAGATGTACGTCCCCGGTGACATGGAGATCACCTTTACCCTCACCGAGAACGAGGACGGCTCCCTGTCCCTGAGCTACGTCGCCGCCGGTCCCGACTGCGTCCACAGCTACACCTCCAAGGTGACCGTGGCCTCCGGCTGTACCACCACGGGCATCAAAACCTTCAACTGCACCAAGTGCGGTCACATCTACTCCGAGACCACCCCGGCCACCGGCCACAGCAACAACGTTAAGATTACCCCCGCCACCTGCTCCAGCTACGCCAGCTATGAGCTGACCTGCAAGAGCTGTGGCTTCCATCAGGTGCTGAAGGCCGACGAGTTGGCCATGACCGGCCTGGACGAGGTCCCCGACGGCATGGATCCCAAGCTGTTCACCACCGATCCGCTGTACCGCTACCGCACCCGTAAGACCGCCACCTCCTACGAGTCCACCATGGAGGGCTATACACAGGTCGGCACCACTTGGGTCGAGCACAGCAGCAATACAATCTACTACGTCAAGAGCTGGCCCGCCGGCTTCGACAAGACCCACGTCCTGTACAACAAGTACAACAACATCGACAACAAAATCACTGAATCCGAGGAGGAGACCACCAAGGTAGCGGTCAAGTCCGACGAGGTGGTAGGCTATCTGTACTACCACTGGTGCTATGAGGAGCATCCCAATGACTACTCCGTCGCCCAGAAGGAAGGCCTGTTCGTCAACTTCTGCGCCTACTACAGCACCAAGGCTCCTAGCAACTACACCTGTGACTACACCGACATGAGCTATAAGGTAGGCTACGCCAACTGCACCAGCTCCAACTGGTTCTTCGTGGCGGAGGTTTACGGTCAGACCTATGGTGAGTACGACAAGCAGTACGCCTTCGAGAGCTGGAGCGACTGGTCCGCATGGAGCACCACTCCCGTCACCGCCACCGCCAACCGTGAGGTGGAGGCCATCACCGGCTACCGTTACCTCAACCCCACACTGGGCAACCATATCTTCGCCAACGGTGCCTGCACCCTCTGCAATGAAATCGATGCCGATTCCTACTATCTGGTAGGCCACATCAACGGTGCCGACTATGGCTGCGAGGCTGACCACGAGAACGTGGGCAAGTACCGCTTCGAGAACGGCAAGCTGACCACCACCTTCGAAACCGACAGCTATGTGTTCCTCAAGACCGGCGACAACGCCAACTGGTACATGTCCAAGGCCTACATTTCCGGCAGCACCGGTAAGTTCTACAACACCACCACCGGCACCAACGAAAAGATGTACGTCCCCGGCGGTGTGGAAGTGACCTTCACCCTGACCGAGAGTGTCGATGGTAGCCTGACCCTGAGCTACGTCACCAAGACCTGTGCCCACACCTACACTTCTAAGGTGACCACTGCCGCCACCTGCACCAAGGCCGGTGTCAAAACCTTCACCTGCTCCAAGTGCGGCAACAGCTACACCGAGGCCATCTCCCCCATCGGTCACAGCTACACCTCCAAGGTAACCACCGCCGCCACCTGCACCAAAGCCGGTGTCAAAACCTTCACCTGCTCCAAGTGCGGCGACACCTACACCGAGGCCATCCCCGCCACCGGTCACAGCTACACCTCCAAGGTGACCACCGCCGCCACCTGCACCAAGGCTGGTGTCAAGACCTTCACCTGCTCCAAGTGCGGCGGCACCTACACCGAAGCCATCCCTGCCGCCGGTCACAGCTTTGCCAATGGCAAGTGCACCGTCTGCGGCATCGCTGACCCCAACTACGAGGCTCCCTCCACGGACTACTACCTGTTCGGTTACATCAATGGTGCCAACTACGGCTGTGAGGAGGACCATGAAAATCTGGGCGAGTACAAGTTTGTCGACGGCAAGCTGACTGCCACCTTCGAGCAGGATAGCTACATCGGTGTCAAGACCGGCGACAATGCCAACTGGTATATGTTCCAGACCTATGTGGACACCACCTCTGGCACCCTGTACAACACCTCTACTGGCGCCTCCGAGAAGATGCGTGTCCCCGGCGGTGTGACCATGACCTTCACTCTGGTAGAGAACGCCGATGGCAGCCTGACGCTGTGCTATGTCAATGCCACTCCCGTGGTGAAGCCCACCCTGACCCTGCAGTATCCCACGCTGGCCTTTGAGGCAGAGATTCTGTACAATGCCTACGTTTCCGTCACGGATATGACCTCTGTTGTGGAGCTGGGCATGATCACCTTCGCCTCCCGTCTGGCAGAGGGCACCATCACCGATGCGGTCAACGTGATTCCCGGCTACTTCACCTCCGGCACCAGCTATGTGGTCAGCTCCAACGGTGTACCTGCCAAGCAACTGGGCGATGCACTGTACTTCAAGGCCTACGCCAAACTGACCGACGGTACCTATGTCTACTCCAGCGTAGCTGGCTACCATGCGGTGGCCTATGCCCAGAGCATCCTTGCTACCAATGCGGATGCCAGAACCAAGGCCCTGATGGTTGCCATGCTGAACTACGGCGCTGCCGCTCAGGTCCAGTTCAACTACAAGACCGATACGCTGATGAACGCCTCCCTGACTGAGGAGCAGCTGGCACTGGTGAAGGATTACGACGCCACCATGGTCGATGCCGTGGTCAAGGCCGACACCAACAAGGTGGGCAAATTCGTCCACAACGGCGGCTATACCAGCGTCTATCCCTCCGTCTCCTTCGAGGGTGCCTTCGCCATCAACTACTACTTCACCACCAAGAATACCCCCGATGCAGCCCCCACCTTCTACTACTGGGACGCTGCCACCTATGCCAGCGTGGATCAGCTGACTGCTGAAAACGCAACCGGCACCATCGCCATGACCAAGAGCGGCAGCAACTGGATTGGCACTGTCTCCGGCATCGCAGCCAAGGAGATTGACCAGACCTACTACGTGGCCGCTGTCTACAACGTGGGCACCACCGCCTACTACAGTCCGGTCATTTCCTACAGCCTCGGAGCTTATTGTGTCGAGCAGGCCGGTCTGAATAACGCCTTTGGTGCCGCCACCGCCGTCTACGGCTACTACGCCAAGGCATACTTTGCATAATTGCGCATTTAAACATCGAAAGCCACGGGCGAGTGCCCGTGGCTTTCATGCTGTTAATTATCGTTTAGCGCACCAAGCGTCGCACTCCAGTCAACGTATGTCATTGCGCAGAGGGCGTAGCCCGACATCTAAAGAACTCTTAGTGCGTAAGCGCTTTAGAGATCTTCAGGCTGTCAAAAAAGTGCTTTCTGCGGTAAATTATCGTTTAGCGGTGTAAGATTGCTCCGCACCAAACTTGGCTCTCCCTCTGGGAGAGCTGGCAAAAATCTTTGATTTTTGACTGAGAGGGTGTCAAAACAATGATAGGACACCCTCTCCGCCCAGTGTGCGCACTG
>JAZQIN010000102.1:0-1567 GCA_045541155.1 Faecousia sp. | reverse complement strand
GTCATTGCGAGGCCCGAAGGGCCGTGGCAATCCGTACTCCTCGTAATATGTAGAGAAAACGGATTCCCACGGTCGCTACGCTCCCTCGGAATGACACGGTATTTTGTTTTTGCGGTAGTCGTGTAAACGATAATTTACACGAAACAGATGAAAGGATAGTTTATGGTATACATCACACATTCCCCGGCGGAGACGGAGCAGGTGGGTTTTTCGTTGGCAGAAAAACTGCAAGCCGGCACGATTCTTGCCTACCGGGGGGATTTGGGGGCCGGTAAGACCGCCTTCACCCGAGGTCTGGCACGGGGTCTGGGATGCAACGAGCAGGTCACCAGTCCCACCTACACCATCGTCAACGAATACCTCTCCGGGCGCATCCCTTTGTTCCATTTTGATATGTACCGCCTCCGGTCCTCCGATGACCTCTGGGGCATCGGCTGGGACGATTATCTGGACCGGGGGGGTGTCTGCGCCGTAGAATGGAGCGAAAACGTTGCCGATGCCATGGAGGATGCCATCCTCGTGACCATCGAAAAGCTGGGCGATGACACCCGGCGCATCACCATCGAAGGAGGAAACAACGATGCTTCTGCTATGCTTTGAGACATCCGCCAAGGCAGGCTCTGTGGCGCTCTTTGACGAAAACGGTCTGCTGGGGGAGAGCTATCAGCTTACCGCCCTGACCCACAGCCAGACTCTGATGGTCATGGCGCAGGATCTGATTAAACAATGCCAGCGCACGCCGCAGGATATCACCCATGTAGCAGTGGCGGCTGGCCCCGGATCCTTCACCGGCGTACGGATTGGCGTTGCGGCGGCGAAGGGCTTTGCCTGGGGCAAGGAGTTGCCCTGCTATGGCGTGTCCACGCTGGAGAGTATGGCGCTGGGTTTGGGCATCCACGAGGGTTACGTCTGCGCCGCCATGGATGCCCGTCGTAGTCAGGTCTACAACGCTATTTTTAAGGCAGAAAATGGGGAAATCACCCGTGTCCGGGAGGATAGAGCCATTTCTCTGGCGGATTTGGAGCAGGATTTGGCAACACTGGAGGGACCAATCAATCTGGTGGGCGATGGAGCGGCTCTGTGTCACCGGACGATCCCCGGTCTGATTCTCCCTCCCCAGTGGCGACAGCATCAGCGTGCCGTTGGCGTGGGCCTGGCGGCCTTGAAGAAAATCGCCGCCGGTGAGGATGGAAATGCCGCGGCCCTTGCGCCCAACTACCTGCGGCTTTCTCAGGCGGAACGGGAACGGCTTGAGCGTGGCCTGAGCCTGAAATAAGCCAACTTCATCTAATCTTAATATTTTTCCACTTTCTTTATTAATACTTCTATTGTATACTGTCATCAAAAGGCATACGAGATCTTCTTTTTCATTTTCCTCTCCTCTTTTCTTAATGCAAAAACCGCAGGTAAGACCTGCGGTTTTTGCTCAGTGTGTCAAAGAACTATAAATTATTGTTTAGCGCACTAAGCACTGCACCGTATACAACGCTTGTCATTGCGAGGCCCGAAGGGCCGTGGCAATCCGTACTCCTCGTAATATGTAGAGAAAACGGATTCCCACGGTCGC
>JAZQIN010000101.1:0-4962 GCA_045541155.1 Faecousia sp. | reverse complement strand
CCGTTCTTTTGCTCCAACTTATGCTTATAAAAACCTTGAAATACATCCAGTATTCCTGCGGTTTTTACCACATAATTTGAAGCAAAATTCCTGGGCACCCACTCGAAATTGAGTTTTTAGAGGTGCCCAATAATTTATAGTTCTTTGACACACTGCAAAACAGAGGAAACATAAAAGCCGTTTCCTCTGTTTTTGTATAGGCATTCAATAAGTCCAGGGGACGTTTTGGGATGGGGTCTGCCGGGGCTTAGGAATGGGCGGTTCCTCGGTGAGGTAGCGCAGGTAGCGGTGGGCGTAGCAAACTGCCACCTGCGGTCCGGCGAGAGTCTTTACCGCCAGCTGGGTCAGCAGACCCAGACACAGAAACAGCCAGTATGCCGTACCGTCGGGGATGGGCAGCGTCACACCCAGTGCGCTGAGAATCAAATCCCCATAGCACAGGGCCAGCCCCAGTGCAATCAGGGCATAGTACCACCAGAAGCTGAAATCCAGCTTCGCCAGCTCCCACCGGCGGCGATGCATCACCATCCGGCTGCGCATCATTGCACGGATGCCGCCGGTCTCCTGCGCATCCATGATGAGATACCGGGTCATCCGGTAGCGGTAGAACACCGGTGCGCAAACCGCCAGAAACACCACTGCAAAAATGCAGACGAAGGTCACCATCACCGGCACATACGCTTCTCCCAACAAGGTGCGAGGATCCAACTCCGGGTCCTTTTGCAAAGCCAACGTTGCATCGTAGATTTTCATCGACAGAGGGGTAAAGGCCAGCAGCTGAGAGCTGATGTAGGTGCTAATCAACGCCCGGGCGGCGTACTGCAAGCCAATCAGAATGCCGGAGGTCAGCAACGGCTTGAACCGACGGAAGCCCTCCAGTAAGTCCGACGGTCTGGCGGTGATGCCCCGGGCAATGCCGATGGCGGCGTAGCACAGTCCCGCTGTCCAGAAGGGGGTCAGCACCACCTGCACCAACCGCAGCATCACCTGCGCAGTTGACAGGGCCGCCTGCAGATCCATGGAGCCAAGGCCGCCGGATGGGCTGATCGCGTAGTTGAGCACGAAGCTGATGACCGACAGCACCAGCGAAAGCACGACGGCCGCACCGCTGTGGATTGCCAGCAGTCGCTTAGGAGAATAAGCCGCATTGTGTAAGGACGCAGCGGCGCTGTATTTATCCATGGAATCACTCCTTTGTTTCCTTACTATTTTATATACGAGATCCTTCAAAATAGCAAATGATTTTTTTGTAACAGGGCATATTTTTTTTAAAATACATTGCAAGTCCGGCTATTTTGTGATATGATGGGGAAAATTGTGTTCGAAAGGTGATGTCATGCACTACCTGATTGTGTTTCTTATTTCCATGGTGCCAATCATTGAGCTTCGGGGCGCCCTGATTTACGCAGCGGGCTTTGGTATGCCGATGGTCGCTTCCTATATCATTTGCGTTATTGGCAATATGCTGCCGGTGCCGATTATCTATTTCTTTGCCCGTAAGGTTCTGGTCTGGGGCTGCGAAAAAAAATACATCGGGAAATTCTTCACTTTTTGCATCGAAAAAGGCGAAAAAGGTGGACAAAAGCTGGTGGAAAAGGCCGGCCGAGGCGGCTTGTTTGTGGCGCTGATGCTGTTCGTGGGCATACCGTTGCCGGGCACCGGCGCATGGACTGGCACCCTGGCCGCAAGCTTTTTGAACATGGGCTTCAAGTCCACAACGCTGTCCGTATCGCTGGGTGTAATCATTGCCGGTATCATCATGGCAGTGGCAAGCTCTCTGGGCTTCCATTTCCTGGGCATCTAAAGGAGGAGCATATGTCTGACTGTCTGTTCTGTAAAATCATCGCTGGGGATATCCCTTCCACCAAGGTCTACGAGGACGATTCCGTTCTGGCCTTTCGGGACATTGCGCCCATGGCTCCGACCCATATTCTGGTAATCCCCAAGGCGCACATTGGCTCTGTTGCGGAGATCACCGCCGAAAACAGCGCTGTAGTTGCCCATATTTTTGAAGTCATCGCCGCCATCGCCAAAGCGGAGGGACTGGAAAACGGCTATCGTGTGGTCTCCAACTGCGGCGACGATGCAGGCCAGACCGTCCACCATCTCCACTTCCATATCCTTGGCGGTCAAAAATTAGCACCGAAAATGGCTTGACAAACTGTAAAATTGCGCTATAATAGCGTCGAATCGCAAAACAAATCAATCTTCGGGGTGCCGGACGTTCCGGCTGAGATTGGGCAGAGTCGTGCCCTGACCCGCGAACCTGATACGGTCAGTACCGTCGTAGGGAAAGATGTATATGGGATAGCTTTATCGCATTGTACACCTTGGACGGGTTTGCAATGCGATATCTTTTTTAGGAGGTTTGACTATGTCTACCAATGTAAGCAAATCCCATCTGCGCATTCGAGCGCTATGCGAGGGAGCCGTCATGCTGGCTCTGGCGCTGGTGCTCAACTACCTGTCGAAGGTCCTGTTCGCCAATATGCCCAACGGCGGCTCCGTGACGCTGGCAATGTTCCCCATCCTGTTCTACGCCCACCGCTGGGGCGTGGGTCATGGCCTGCTGATGGGCTTCGCCTACGGCCTGCTGGATATGCTCTTTGACGGCGGCTACGCCTGGGGCTGGCAATCCATCCTGCTGGACTACCTGCTGGCCTACACCATGCTGGGCCTCGGCGGCCTGTTCAAAGGCAAAGCGTGGGGGATTTTCCCCGGCATTGCGGTGGGATGTCTGGGACGGTTCGCCATCCATCACATCAGCGGCATCACGATTTATAAAATCATTGCCCCCACCGCTGTCGAAGGGTTCGGCGTATTCAGCAGTCCGCACCTGTATTCGCTGGTGTACAACGGCGTGTACATGGTGCCCAATACGCTGATTGCGCTGGTGATTGCCGGTGTGCTGTTCGTGCCCATGAAGAAATATTTCTCCGGCATCGATATCCACTGACCAAAGCCATACTCGTCATTTCAACACAAATGCGTCCCGGACTACCCCGGGACGCATTTTATATTATTTCTGTTTCACCACGGCGAAGGAATATTTGCCGTCCTTGCTCTTGATGGCGGAAACCATGGAGGTCACTTCCTCCAGCTGATCAATCGGCAGGCCGTTTAGATAGCCCTTCACATCAAAGCGGAACACCTCAAACGAGCCAATCGTCGCACGGTACTTCCACAGCAGGAATCGGGCTAACTCCTTCAGCACAGCACCCTTTTCATCACCGGCAAACAAATCCAGGAATCGATCCTGATCCAAAACAAGAAGAATTTGCTCGCCAGCGTGCAAATTCTCCCCGTTCTGATGGGAGAAATCATAAAGCATCTGGCAGATTCGGTCGGAATAATACTTCTCAAACACGTAATCATACACCGGCCGCAGCAGTGTCCAGCCCATGAAAAACTGGGGGTAATAGCGCACCTTATCCCGGAATTCCGTCCGGAATTCGTAGAAATGGGGGAACAGATTGGGGTTGGCGTAGATGATGTCCTGACACTCCTCCACCGCAATCTCACCAGTGACATCGGACATTTTGGAGGACCGGTCGATGTTATGACCGAACTGCTCCGTCAGCTCCGTTCCGGCAAAAAACGCGCACAGGTGGGGATGGACGGTGATGTTGGGCAGCTTCAGCAGCTGGGTCATCAGCAGCATGGTCTGAGCAAAATCCTCCTCCGTCTCCTGGGGGAAGCCAAACATGAAAGAGGTGGTAACCGTGATGCCCTTATTGCAGATGTAAGCCAGCTTCTTGGGCACGTCCTCCAGCTTCAGGTTCTTGTGGACCAGCTTCTGCATCCGGGGAGAACCGGTCTCGAGGCCCATGAACAGGCTGTCCATGCCGGCATCCACCATGATGTCCACCAGCTCCTCGTCCAGACAGTCGATTCTGGCACTGCACCGCCATGTAATCGGGAAGCCGATATTTTTCAGCATACCGCAGATTTTGATGACTTTTTCCCGGTTGAGGGTAAACATATCATGCTCGAAATTGAAGCTGGTGAACCCAAATCGCTGATGAATTTCTTGAATTTCCTCGATGATGCGCTCCGCACTCTTGAGCCGGTACTTGCGGCCCCAGAAGGTCTTGGTGCTGCAGTAAGTACAGCCGAAGGGACAGCCCCGGCCCACATCCACCGGGAAGAGGGCGATGGAAGCGGCAGAATAGCCCTCATTGTTAAAATCCAGCAGAGAATAGTCGATGATTGGCAGGGTGTCCAAATCCTTAATCAGCTCCGGTCGGGGATTCTGGACGATTTTCCCCTCCGCACGATAGGCAAGGCCCGGAATCGACAAATCCGGCGCATCCGCAAGCAGCGACGTGAAGAAGGGTACCACGGTGGTTTCGCCCTCGCCGCAGCAGATGTAGTCCACATAGGGAATCTGGCGCAGGGTGTCCGCACAGCTCAAATCAGCCTGGGGACCGCCAAAGACGATGTATACCTCGGGAGCCATCTGCTTGATGATCCCGGCGATTTTCAGAGTGATGTGGTAAGTGTCGCACCGGGTGTAGAAGGAGACGATTTTCGGCTGCTTGCCCATAATCAGCTCCACGCCCCGATTGATAAAGCCGTCAAAATCCTTGACATCTCCGAAATGGTGGAATTGCAGGATGTCCGCATCGATTTTGGCCTGACGCAGGATGGTGGCCAGCAGCAGAGTGCCCACCGGCTCCTCCCGGGCAAATCCTCCCAGATTGGGTGTTACAAATACGACCTTTGACATATTCTTACCTCCACAGCGTACAATATGTCTTATTATACCACCTCACGCCCCCTTGTCAAGCGTCCGTTCGCATCCGCCGAAGGCAGTTTTTATGCTGTAAATTATCGTTTAGCGCACGAAACGCCGCACCCCTTGCCTCTCCCTCTGGGAGAGGTGCCCAGTGCGCACACTGGGCGGAGAGGGTGTCCTATCATTGTTTTGACACCCTCTCAGTCAAAAATCAAAGATTTTTG
>JAZQIN010000100.1:0-1856 GCA_045541155.1 Faecousia sp. | reverse complement strand
GTGTCCCAAAGATTTGGGACACGTGGATTGACCATTTACAATTGACAATTGACAAATTGAAAGTTAGCGGCTTTCCGTCTTCGTTCCTGCGGAACTACGCCGAGACAGGACGCCGACGAAATCACCAATGCATGCTTACTGTCGATGGCGAGGCGGGAGATACCCTGCTACGATTTTTCTCACTGAACACTTTGCCCTTATATCGTTCAGGGCTATTTTCCCTTAATCTTTGGGACACGTGTGCACACGTAATATCTGGTTTGGGCTACAAGCACCCCGGATAAGCCAATCATGCAGATGAGGTTGGGAATAGCCATAAGCCCATTTGTTAAATCTGCAAAATTCCAAACTATTGAACTTTTGGGTATTACGCATCCAATAAACACCATAACAACCCACAGAATTCGATACGGTTTGATGAGACGAGTTCCACCAGGATATTGCAGTGCTTTTTCTCCAAAGTATGACCATCCCAAAACTGTAGAAATGACAAAAGCGGTCAGGCAAATTGTCAACATGGCGGAACCGTAATCCCCCACAGAAGCGAATGCGTGATATGTGAGCAATTCCCCGTTGACTGAAGCAACTTCAGGATTTGCCATAATGGTGATTGTCAAGGTAACTCCGGTAAGTGTACATATAACTACCGTGTCCCAGAATGGCCAGGTTGATGCCACTAGGGCTTGCTGAACTGCATTATCCGTCCGGGCTGGAGCAGAGATAATGGGGACGACCCCATGCCTGCTTCATTGGAAAACAGCCCCCTACGCACACCATTCTGCATGGCCAGCATAAACGTTGAGCCTATAAAACCACCCGTAGCAGCCTGATTACTGAAGGCGCTTTCAAAAATCCGGCAAATGGCGGGCCACACATATTCGAAGTGGGTAAACCGCTGTGGGAAGTCCCCTCCAACGGTCCCCAGGAATACCTCGATATGCTCGACTCCGAGAGCCGGAGTTATGATAAAGGTCGTTGGTCATGGAAGCCGATTAGCGACCGACCGAACCATTACCTCGATTGTGAGGCTATGCAGATCTGTGGTGCCATCATGCTCAAGCTGGTGGGCTCGGAGAGCGTGAGTGAGTGATGGAGGCATCCAGCATTAGGAATGCTGTAGCTATACAGAATGCTAAAAATATCAAAGGGTTACGCTCTATCAATGTGGCAAATTATCGCTTAACGGCAGTTTCCTTATGTGGCTAAAATGTATTATTTTGCGTTAATTCCTACTTTTTTACTTGATTCAGCATTCTGCGTGCTGTATGTTATTGGTACAATGTTGCTCTGAGTACATCGGAGTGGCTATAGAAACAACCAAACCAATAGAAAACACAGTACATGAAGACCAAACTTACTTCTACACTTCTGGCCGCTGCAATAGCGGTAGTATTAAGCAGCTGTGGTGCGCCTCGTGTAGGTGCTATTTATACAGATGTCAAGGCTCCTGTGGCAGCTAGCTCCGGAGGCGGGTCTCGCGTTGGTGTTGCCACGTCAACTACGTATCTCGGACTTATTGCTACCGGAGATGCGTCCATCGCAACCGCCAAAAGAAATGGTGGCATTAGTTCTGTGAGCTCTGTGGATGAAGAAATCAAGAGTGTTTTGGGAATCATCACTACATACAAGACCACGGTGCGTGGTAACTAGAACACACCGAAACAAATGACCTACAAATCCCATAGAGCTTCAACACTCTATGGGATTTTTTGACAGGAAAGGAGGAAACATGACTACTAATTCGATATTTTTTCGAACACTTTCGTTTTGCTGGCTGAAACTGGGGCTGGGCGTTTTGAACATTATCATTGACGCTGTTTTGCTGGGCATTCTGCTGGGTATTGGCGTATTGTTCA
>JAZQIN010000099.1:0-27806 GCA_045541155.1 Faecousia sp. | reverse complement strand
CTTGATCCTTTTTTGGAGCTCGATTTGTTCTTTCTCCCGTTTTGCTGCAAGGCGTTTCTGCGAAATTTGTGGTTTCATAGCATCTGTCCTTTCGGTGGTATATACACTGTGTTTCTGTACTTGCTGCGTAAGGATTTTTCGATGCACTGGAAATCATCGGGGGTATTTGGAGCACAATCGCTATTTTTGTGAACCTGTTCATTAAGATTATAGGTCGATTCCTACAAATTGTCAATATTTCGATGTCAGGATTTCTTCGCTGCCGATTCCGGGTCTGCGCGTTTTATGCCTGACCGCCTCTTGCTGACATCACTTCCGCAACAAGAAATTATGAGCCGGGATGACTCCCGGCTCATGTCTTTTCATTTTTGCAGGATCCTGCGGATGCTCTTTTCGGACAGATGGTATTTCCGGCTCAGTGCGGCAACGTTTTCGACGGATGCAAAGTCCATGCGGATCCGGTCATTCCTTATCCTTAGCTCGGCTTTGTAGCCTGTTTCCTGGCCCCAGGGGTGCCGGGTTCCCGGCTTGCGGGGGATGTAAATGTACACACCGTCAGCGTACTCCTGAATCTGACGGATCAATTCCTCCGGCAGGATGTCTTCTGCTTTTATATAGCTCACGGTTGCCTCCTTGTTGAATTTGCTTCTAAGGAAGCGCAACGGCTATACATAATCAGTATTCTATTGTTCTTGCATAGCCTGCGCTTATGCAACCATTACATAACGAATCAAAATACAGATCCTCCTTTTTTCGGGATTCTACCCTACAATATACGGCAAATTGGCTATATTTTCAATCACAAAGATTTTTCAGAAAAAATCGTGTCCCGGAAATCAATCCTTCGGAAAAATGTATGGGGATGGCGTCAGGCTGTATTCTGTGATAGTATAAAGAAAACCGAAAAGGAAGGTACTGTCAATGGCAGAATTTAAGTTTATTACATTAAGAGAAAAGCCCGAACTTATGAATATGGCCGCTAGTTGGTTCAACAGCAAGTGGGGCGTCCCTAAGGAAGCCTATCTGGAGTGCATGGAAGCATACCTGAAGCAGGAAACGGAGTTAGGCTGGTTTCTGTGTTTGGATGGTGACGTAATCGTTGGTGGCCTGGGTGTCATCGAAAACGATTTCCATGACCGGCCCGATCTGACTCCTAATGTCTGCGCCGTGTACACCGAAGAAAGTCACCGTTGCCAAGGCATCGCCGGTAAACTGCTGAATATGGCGGTGGAGGATCTGAGATCCAAAGGCATTTCCCCTGCCTACCTAGTCACCGACCATACCGGCTTTTATGAGCGGTATGGCTGGGAGTTCCTGTGCATGGTCCAGGGCGATGGCGAGCCTGATATGACTCGGATGTACATCTATAGTTAACTGCCTGTCTGCCGCCTATAGAACGCCCCAGACGTGAAGCAGTTGTTATGAGATATTGTGTGCTGTATCTAATTTTTACAACAGGCGGGGTGCTCCCCGCCTGTTGATGTTTATAGTAAATTAGTGGGCTACACATTTTCCGCCCGAATGGCATCAACAGGATTGTAGTGGTTAGTGAAGCTTCTAGTGGCATTAGCCACATAATCATCATACGAACTTGCCCCCTTGATTCCATCCATATGTATACTTAAATCCCATGTTGAGGCTTCGTTCGTTGTAAAAGATATTGAAATATGTTCAAGTTCAGCTGTAACCAACATTTTTATTTTGTTGCGTTCGCTGGGTGGGTCCCCAGCAACCCCCTGCGCCGCCCCCTCGCCGCCTCCGGCGGCTGCGGGCCCGTACTAAAGTCGCAACAAAATAATGGTTTTGTTTCATTCTGCGAGCAGCATCTCTCAGAATGGTAAAATGACATCATGCTTTTGTATATATAGTACTGTTTTCTTATAAAATCCACGGCTGATTTGTGAAATTCTACTTTACTTTTCCCCCGGTAAGCAGTACAATAAATATGTAATAATCTGATACTTTCTGTCAGGAGGAACCCACTATGAGTGTTAAAAGAATCGGCGTACTTACCAGCGGCGGTGATGCCCCTGGTATGAATCCCTGCGTCCGTGCAGTTGTCCGTACGGCCCTGTATCACGGTGTGGAATGCTACGGAATTCGCCGTGGCTGGAATGGCCTAATTACCGGTGATATCGTCAAACTGGATGAAAAAAGCGTCTCCCATACCATCAATCGTGGCGGTACCATCCTTTACACCGCCCGGAGTAAGGAATTTATGACCGAGGAAGGCCAACGAAAAGCAGTTTCCACCTGCAAATTCCTTGGACTGGACAGCATCATCGCTATCGGTGGTGACGGCACATTCCGTGGTGCCCGTGCCCTGTCCAAATATGGCATCAATGTCATCGGCATCCCCGGCACCATTGACAATGACATCAGTTGTACCCACTACTGCATCGGCTTCGACACCGCAGCAAACACTGCGATTCAATGTATCGACAAGCTACGTGATACCATGCAGTCCCATGAGCGTTGTTCTGTTGTAGAAGTCATGGGTCGTAATGCTGGCTATCTGGCTATGTACGTTGGTCTGGCAGTTGGTGCAACAGCTGTGTTGGTGCCTGAGGAAGAAATTGATTTTGAGCGAGATGTGATTGAAAAGATTCGTCAGGCTCGTTTCAATGGCTTCACGCATTATATGATTGTCGTAGCAGAAGGTGCCGGCTCTGCTAATGATATCGCTGCAAAAATCAAGGAAGCCATCGATTTAGATCCTCGTGTGACCGTTCTTGGACATATTCAGCGTGGTGGTGTCCCCAACGCTCGCGATCGTGTAAACGCTACCAAAATGGGTTATCTGGCTGTGGAGCTTTTGTTAGCAGGCAAGACCAACAGAATCGTCTGCACTCACGATGGCGGCTTTACAGACGTGGATATGGACGAAGGTCTTGACATGAAGAAAGGCATTCAGAAGATGGAGGTCGATGTTTTAGCCGCCATGACAGGCATCTAATCATCGGAAAGTGAGGCACTGGAATGAAAAGATTATGTTCAGCTTTCCTTTTTGTTTGTTTACTCTTTTCATTAACTTCCTGCACCAAAACAGTTCATTATGACTCCCTTGAGAACTACCTGGTTTATGATGTTCCGCTAATTTATGAGGAGCTTTTACTGTTTCCCGATAAAGAAAAATTAACCTCCTGCGCTGTCAATGAGTATCAATCTACCAGTGTTTCAACGCTGCTATTTGATGATATCTATTTCTTGTTGAACTGTACCTACTCCCCTCATGAATATGAGCAGGAGTTAATCCGATTTCATCAGCTCGATGCAGAATATCGTGAGGATTTATTTAGAATCCCGGCATATGTCATGTTGTTTAGTGGACATTGCTATGAATATGCTTTATTGGATTCGTCAAATCATACTATAATCTATGTATACGCCTTCACAGCGGATTTTGAATCGGATAATTCCCTTCGGATATTAAAGGATTTCCCAGAGGAATATCGTCCTGTGACTAGTCCCAACACGGATATTTGCAAATATATTTACCAATAATAAACAAATGGCTTGCTGTATTCAACAGCGAGCCATTTGTTTAAAAAATGCCAAAACCGGCCTGTTAATCACAGGCCGGTTTATGCTTTGGGATGGCATTTTTCATAGACGGATTTTAATTTTTTATCCACCATATGGGTGTACATTTGGGTGGAAGAAATGTCACTATGTCCCATCAGCTCCTGCAGGGACCCTAAATCTGCACCATTTTCAAGCAAATGCACGGCAAAGCTATGGCGTAGCGTGTGAGGCGTGATTTCCTTCTCGATATGGGCAGTAGCCTGATAGTGCTTCAAAATCTTCCAAAAACCCTGACGGCTCATACGAACACCGCTAATATTAACGAATAGCGCTTTTTCATCCAGAGATGCAACCAGTGTATCCCGAATATCACGCATATACACGGTCAGGGCACGCAGCGCACCGGGATACAATGGAATTGCTCGAGATTTTTTACCGCTGGAGCATTTGATGATACCGATGGTCAAATTCACATCATCAACATCAAGCTCAATCAGTTCCGAAACGCGAATTCCCGTAGCATACATGACCTCAAGCATGGCTTTGTCCCGATAACCCTTCGCGTCAACGCAGCTGGGTTGTGCCAGAAGTAACTCTATTTCCCGTCCTGTAAGAACCTGAGGTAGCTTCTTCTCCCCTCTCCGAACATGAATATCCACCACCGGAGTTTTGGTGAGAAAGCCGGAGGTCACCAAATAACTGTAGAAATTCTTCAAACTGGCCAAACAACGGGAAACCGTTGCGCCGGAACGGCCTTCGTCTTCAAGGTGAGCCATGTAGTCACTGATATTCAATTGTGAGACATCCAAAACGGCAATATCCTCACTGCGCAGCCATTCGGAAAATTGCCGAATGTCACGCATATAGGAGGACACTGTGTTGGAAGATGCCTGCTTTACCTTGGACAGGTAATTCTCGTAAGCAGTGATTAAATCCAACATGGAATGCGTATACCTTTCCTCTTTCATCTAAACAAATCCACCAAAAACGGCGAAACAAAACCATAATTCAAAGTGGCAATGACCGATGGCAACAGCAGCCATAATGTTAAATGCCTCTGATTTTCACCAGAAAGACTGCGCAGGGTAAAGAAATAAAGCATTGGCAACGTAAAAAAATCGCAAAATAAAAATAACCCTCTAAGAAGCCAACTGCTGCTCCCAAACACAAGTGAAATACCGCAGGCTGAAAAAGCGAAACAAAAAGCTTTCGCACCTCCAATCAGAGGAAGGAGCCAAAACTCAGAAGCCAAAACTGCCAATACAGAAATAAGGAAAGGTAAAACCGTTGATATCAGCAGACCAGAAATCGACACAGTACTGTAAATGGCACTGCGCATCAAGAGCGGTAAGTAATCATCTGCTGCCAGTGCTGAAAGAATTCCGGATAAAAAACCAAGAACCCAGAACAGCGTCAAAACAACGATACGAAATTTGTGCCACATCCAAATAAAGAAACGACACAACGGGAATTGTCTGCCCATACGACCTCCTCAGAACCATAAAGGTTGCTGAAATGAAGTATAGTGAGAAGATCTGACAAAAAGGACAACTCGCATCCATATTCAACATTACCCATATACTATACTCCAAATTACATTGCATTTCAAGGGAAAATGCATATTTTTTAGTTTTTTGTAAATTATGACGATTTTTTATGTCAACATCATTATGTTAACCGTATTGCGTTCAACGAATAATGCCTTATCATTTTCAACTATCATTTCTATATATAGGATATCAAATCACCATCGAGGCACTAAATATAGTTTTTGCAGGATTGCCTGCAGAATGTTTCACGCACTTCAACACAGGACGCGTTCTACCCGTTTTTGTTCAACTTAACGATGATGGTATTTTCTTACTTTTCCAGTCTTCTTATGCTCCTTCTTGATTCCTGCCATTCCGACAATAAACGCCCCCAAAAATGACAGCGCCACGGTAACTACAATCCCCTCAAACTGGCCGCCAAAGAACAACACATTTATCATCAACAAGCATAGTACATAGATCCCTCCGGACAACAGGCATACCTGCATACGCCTGCATTTTATCATGCCGTAAGATATTGCCGCCGCCGTGGCGGTCGAAATCGGAAGCGCCAGCATTGTCCCATAACCCATTGCCGTTTCCGCAAGGGTTCCACTCAATATTAGCTGTGTCATTGCCGCCACAAAGAAAAATGTCACCATCAATCCAGCTCCCACGCCCCACAGTAATCCAATCGGCATTCCTTTTGCTTTGCCTGAAACCTTTTTACTTGTTACCATACCTCTCTCCCCTTTCAGTGCAAGGTTATGAGGCAACTGCACAAAAAAGAACCGGAGCAAAATCGCTCCGGTTCCTTAATACGTTTTTATTTTGACATCTGGGCCACAATGGCGTCCAACTGTGACTTAGCAGCCTCTTTGGTCTCACCAACAGCCGTATAGTAGAACTTAACCTTGGGTTCTGTGCCGGAAGGACGGGCAATCACACTGCCCTTATCGCCAAGCAAGAATTCCAAAACATTGGACTTAGGCAAATCTATCACCGACTCCGCACCATTGACCAAATCCTGCGCTACGCTGGATTTATAATCACGAACTCCGGTGACCGCCGCGCCACCAATAGCAGCAGGAACGTTTGCACGGAGATCTGCCATCATATTAGCAGCTTTCTCCATCGCATCTGCGCCCGTCAGCTCAACGCTTTGAACCGCCGCCAGATAATAACCATACTTCTGATACACCTCATCCAGCGCATCCAGAATGTTTTTACCCTCGTTCTTCATAGAAGCAGCCAGCTCGCAAACCAGCATCGTTGCGACAATGGCATCCTTATCCCGAGCATAGGTTCCCTTCAGATAACCACAGCTCTCCTCGAAGCCAAAAATAAACTTATGCTCCTCATTCTTCTGCTCCAGCGTCAGAATCTCTCCACCAATGTACTTAAAGCCGGTGAGAACCGCCTTCATGGTAACACCATAATGGGCAGCAATGCGGTCTGCCAGTGGCGACGATACGATGGAGCGGACGGTAATTGCGCCCTCAGGGATATCATTCTTAGCTGTACGAGCCTTCAAAACATAATCCAGCAGCATGAATCCCAACTCGTTGCCGGACAGCTTGGTATAGCCACCCTTTCCGTTGGGCACTGCAATCGCAACACGGTCCGCATCCGGATCCGTGCCAAGAATCACATCGCAGGGTACATTCTGTGCCACCTTGTAGCTCTCATTCAGCGCTGCATCCGTCTCAGGGTTAGGATATTCGCAGGTCTTGAAATCGCCATCAGGCTCTGCCTGACACGCTACGGTGGTGATATTCACATTCAGCTTACCAAGAACCGCATGCACAGGCTCCATACCAGTACCGCACAGAGGGGTATACACGATGTTCAGGCCGGCATTTTTCAGCATTTCAGGGTCAACCGCCTCATTCAAAACCGTCTCGTAATACTTTTCCCACAAATCCTGACCGATATAGGTAATCTTTCCCTCTGCCAGATACTCCGCAAAGGACTTCGTTTCCGGCACAAAGAAAGGAATGCCGCTGATTTTTTCTGTTACGATAGCAGCAGGCTCATCCGTCATCTGACAGCCGTCGGGGCCATAGCACTTAACACCGTTGTATGCACCTGCGTTGTGGCTGGCAGAAATTACGATACCGCAGCCGCAGTTCAACTGACGCACCGCAAAGCTGAGCATGGGCGTAGGCGCAAGGCGATCGTACAGCCAGGTGTGGATACCTGCTTCCGCAAAGGCAACCGCACAGACCTCAGCAAACAGCTGAGAGTTATGCCGGGAGTCATAGCCAATAGCAGCCTCCTTGGGAAGATCCGTAGAAGCCAGCCATGCAGCCATTCCCTGCGCTGCTCTACGCACGGTATATCGGTTCAAACGGTTGCTACCGGCACCCATGATGCCACGCATGCCTGCAGTGCCGAACTGCAAATCACTGCCGAAGCGGCCCTTCAGCTCGTCGGTATCATTTTTGATGGACGCAAGCTCCTGCTGAACATCCTCAGGCAGTCCGGCATCACACCAAAACGCATATCGCTCCATATAATTCATTGTAATTACCTCCGTTCATGAAAACAGCTCAAAAGCATAACTTTTGAGCTGTTTCACCATTGAAAATAAAAATCTTATCAGGCGTTGCTCTCGTTGTCTGCTGCGTCACGCTGCATCTGGGCGGCAGCCAGCTGATTAAACTTGGCACGAGTCATCTGCACATCGTTCAAAGATTGGTTGATAGCCTCCTCCGTGCGACGCAGGGCATCATCCATGTACTCATTGCTGACTTTGCGCAGATTCGCGATCTGCTGCTTAGTCTGCGCAACGTGCTCGATGGCACGGCGCTTTGCTTCTTCGTAAATGGCTTCCTGCGAAACCAGGCGCTCCGCTTCCTCATTCGCCTTGTTGATGATAGCTTCCGCCTCACTACGAGCCTGACTAATCAGGTCGTTGCGGCTCTCGACGATGGTACGGGAATGCTTCAACTCAGCAGGCAGCTGGGCAATGATTTCATCCAGCATGTCCAGCACCTTATCACGCTCCAGAATGCACTTGTCGGCAGCCAGCGGCACCGCACGGGCATCCTGAACCAAATCGTACAGGGCGGTGATGATATCTTCAATATGTTTCTCGTTCATGGGATTATCCTCCTTGACGTTGTTCATTTATTCTCTTCTGAAAATCCGGAATAATAGGTTCCGGAAGAAAATCAGAAAGGTCTACATTGTAGTGTCCCAGTTCCTTGACGGTGCTGGAGCTGAGATAGGTATATTGATGCTCCGCTGTCAAGAACATCGTATCGAGATCGGGATTGATTTTGCGGTTAATCAGTGCCATTTGAAACTCATACTCAAAGTCAGACCCGGCACGCAACCCCTTTACAATAACGCAACGGCCCTTTCGCCGTGCGTAATCCGCCAGTAGCTCATCGGATCCTTCAATCTCCACATTGGGCAAATCCGCAGTCACTCTGCGAATCAGCTCCACCCGTTCATCCAAAGAGAACATCGGGTGCTTGCCTCCGTTGACCATCACACACACAATCAATCGATCAAAGATATTTGCCGCTCGCCGGATAATATTCAAATGACCGCTGGTGACCGGATCAAAACTGCCGGGGTAAATCGCAATTTTCATTGGGCAGAATCCTTTCGGTAGAGCGTGAGCAGTGTCTTTCCATATTTATAATCTTTCGACCGGGTATAGCCGGAAAAAGACCATGGTAACTCCTTCCCTAACGGGCGCTCCGCGACTATTATACCACTATCTCGCAAAATGTCAATTTCTGTGATCATTTT
Source organism: Faecousia sp. (assembly GCA_045541155.1). GTDB lineage: Bacteria > Bacillota > Clostridia > Oscillospirales > Oscillospiraceae > Faecousia. The sequence goes on along the minus strand of JAZQIN010000099.1, from coordinate 18,987 downwards.
TAACGAATTTTCCAAAAAAACTTCGGCATAGGGCGGATCAAGAAAAATGATATCAAACTGCTCTCGGCAGCGATTCAGATAAGCAAGGTAATCGGAACGAACAACCGACGCATCCTGTAAAAGTTTTGTACGCCGAAGATTTTCCTTGATTAACGCACAGGATTCGTCTCGTTCATCCACAAAAACCGCACATTTTGCACCGCGACTTAGCGCCTCGATACCAAGCTGTCCTGTACCGCCAAACAAATCTAGCACCTTAGCTCCCGGAATGTCGAACTGGATGATGCTAAATAGAGCCTCCTTCACACGGTCGGCTGTAGGCCGAGTATGAAGCCCATCCGGAGTCTTTAGGGCGACCCCTCGGGCCTTTCCGGTAATAACACGCATAACTATCCCTCTTTCTGATGGAAATGTTGGTATACCGCAAGGGCCGCATCCTTTGGAACGATGCGCTCCAGCTCCGGCAATGATGCCTGACCAATTGCAGTTAGAGATTTAAAGGCTTTCAGCAGGTCCTGCTTGCGTTTTGGACCGATGCCAGGAATATCATCCAGCTGCGAATACCGCAGGCGCTTACTGCGCAGTTGACGATGGAATGAGATTGCAAAGCGGTGAGTCTCTTCCTGAATATTACCAATAAGCGAAAATACTGACTGTTGATTATCGATGCGAATCTCCTTCCCGTCCGAGGTTACCAACGCACGGGTACGGTGACGGTCATCCTTGACCATTCCAAACACAGGAAACTGGATTCCGAGAGCCTCCAGCGCTTCTACCGCAACCTTTGCGTGGGTAACGCCTCCGTCAATCAACAGTAAATCCGGCCCACATTCAAAGCCTTTGTCCCCCGATTGATAGCGCCGAAATCGTCGAGAAATTACCCGGCGCATGGATTCGTAGTCATCCTGATTAGGAAGCTCCTCTAGCTTAAAACGCTTGTAATCGCTTTTTCGAGGCTTTCCGTCCTGAAACACCACCATACTGGCCACAATATCCGTACCGGAAATGTTGGAAATATCAAAGGATTCTATCCGTTTGGGCGGATCCATAGCCAGCATTTTTCCGAGAAGGGTCAGTGTTCCAGTAATTTTCTCCTCTTTTGAGGTCACACGCTGCGCCTCCTCAAAGGCATTTTTCACCGCCAGCTCCACCAGTCGAACATTCTCGCCACGCTGTGGAACCTTGAGTTTTGTTTTTTTACCGAATTGCTGCTCTAAAAGCTGCCCGAACAGTTCACTGTCCTCGAGTTCAAAGGGCAACAGCACAATTTTCGGTGCCACTCCCCTGCTCAAATAATATTGCTTCAACAAACTGGACACCGCAGCCTCTTTATCATCCGGAACGCCAATTACTTCATAATCTTTATCCAGCAGATTTCCGCCGGAAAAATGCAGCACAGCAAAGCAAGCTTTGGCTTCGGTTTGGGCATAGCCAATGACATCGGTATCCGCCAGAGAACCGGCTGTAACCAACTGTTTCTGCCCGAGTGTCTCCACAGCAGCTAATCGGTCTCGCAGTGTAGCAGCCAGCTCAAATTCCAAATTATCGGCCGCAGAGAGCATCTGCTGTCGAATTTCCTCCGCTACTGTTTTGAAATTTCCGTTCAACAGCTGACGGGCCTGTTCTATACGTTGGCGGTACTGGCTGTAACCACGTCCAGGTTGGCACCATCCATCGCACTGCCCCATATGGTAATTCAGGCAAGGACGGTCTTTTCCAATGTCTCTGGGGAACTGACGGCTGCAATCCGGTAGCTTCAACGTCAACCGGATGGCCTCCAGTACACTGTTAGTCACACCTCTACTGCCGTAGGGACCATAATAACCGGCACCGTCACTGCTAATCTTATTGACCATGGTGATGCGAGGATAGTCCTCTTTCATGTTCAACCGCAAATACGGATACCCCTTGCCATCCTTCAAAAGAATGTTGTATTTTGGCAGATAACGTTTAATCAACGAGCATTCCAGCACCAGTGCCTCAAACTCTGATGCCGCTACAATCACATCAAAATGATTGATTTTACTGACCATCATTCGAGTCTTAGGCGTATGGGAAGCGGTGTCTTGAAAATACTGACTGACTCTGTTTTTCAATTTTTTAGCCTTACCCACATAGATAACCTTGTCGGTCTTATCACGCATGATATAAACACCGGGTGCAAAGGGCAGGCTCAGGGCTTTGTCCTTCAATTCATCGAAAGTCATAGGCTTCACCTAAAAATCACCGCCTCAATGCGATGCACTGAGGCGGAGGATCGATGTTAATAAACGTCGCGCTGCAGCAGTGCTTCCAGAGCGGTCACAGCAGCCTCTGCATCGGAGCCGACTGCGGAAAGGGTCACGGACGAGCCGGTACAGATTCCCAGCGACATAATACCCAGCAGGCTCTTGGCATTCATCTTACGGTTATCGGATTCAATCCAGATGCTGCTTTCAAACTCGTTGGCCTTCTGAACGAAGTATGTAGCCTGACGGTTCTGCAGTCCGGATTCGCAGCGAACATCGATTTCTTTACTGTACATTTCGTAACAACTCCTTACGTTAAAGCACCATATGCAGTGCCTTTATATCATAAACAAAAAAACGCAAAAAGTCAACAGGAAATCATCTTAATTCCGCAATCGTCACGCCATCTTCGCCTTCACCATACACACCAAGGCGGAAAGATTTTACATATTTCGTCTTTTTCAGTGCTTGATGAACCGCTGCACGAACCGCACCGGTGCCTTTTCCGTGGATAATGCGGACGGTTTGCAGATTGGAACGCATCGCCTCGTCCAAATAACGCTCCATAACGCATACCGCTTCGATTGTGTCCATGCCTCGCAAATCCACCTCACTGGCCATGGCAGTCAGCTTCATCTCTCGGCCGGAATGGGCAGGCCGCTTCTTTTCCGCATAGGGATTCTCCCGCTCCAAAAGGTATATTTCCTCTTTTTTCGCCGTCATTTTCAGGATACCAGCCTGCAACTGGTAGGTGCCATCTTTGTTAATGGCAAGAACACTGGCTTTCGTCCCCAGCTTCAAAAGTTCCACCGTGTCGCCTACAAGGATATCACGGGTGGCTTTGGGGCGCTGTTTTTCAGGCTCCCTGGCACGGATTCGGCTTTGGGCTTCGTTCAGATTTCGCCGCAACTCCGCCTGACGCTGATTGATATTACTGGTATCGGCAGATTCAGACAGCTGTTTTTTGATTGCCTTGATTTCCTCCGAAGCCGCATTGGCCTCTCGACGGGCATCCTCAATAATCTGTTGAGCCTCCCGACGGGCGGATTCCATAGCCTTTTCCTTCTCTCGGCGCAGCTGGACATGGTATTCTTCATTTTGCTCTTTAATTTTACGGGTTTCCGCACGCAGACGCTCCGCTTCCACACGAGCAGACTCCATCTGCTGCCGCTGGAGTTCTAACTGGGACAGAACATCCTCAAAATCCTTATCGCTCTGTCCCACAAGGTCATTGGCTTCTTTTAAAATATCCTCAGATAGTCCAAGCTTGCGAGAGATAGCAAAGGCATTGGATTTGCCCGGTATGCCAATTAACAACTTGTAGGTGGGCCGCAAGGTCTCCACATCAAATTCACAGGAAGCGTTGATGACCCCATTGGTACGCATGGCGTAGAGCTTCAGCTCTGCATAGTGAGTGGTCGCCACAACACGACTGCCCATTTTTCGGCAAAATTCAATGATTGCCATTGCCAGCGCCGCACCCTCCGCAGGATCCGTACCGGCGCCCAACTCATCGAACAACACCAGCGTCCGGTCATCACACTGCTCCACCACATCTACGATGGTACGCATATGACTGGAGAAAGTGCACAGGCTCTGGGCAGTGGACTGCTCATCGCCGATATCCGCAAGGATGGCATTGAATGTAGAAAGCTGGCTACCGTCTCCTGCCGGAATATGCAGACCACACTCCGCCATCAGTGTCAGCAGACCCACGGTTTTTAGAGTGACCGTCTTGCCGCCAGTGTTAGGGCCGGTGATAATCATCGTATCAAAATCGGTGCCCAGACGCAAAGAAATGGGAACCACCTGCTTAGAATCGATAAGAGGATGCCGGGCTTTACGAAGTTCTACCCTACCCTGATCATTCATCTCAGGTGCCCATGCGTTCATCCGATAACCCAGCTTAGCCTTGGCGAAAATCACATCCAGTCGCACCAGCAAATCAAAATTCAGCTCAATGTCCCCACGGTGGGCGGCTGCCTCCGCAGACAGCTCCGCCAAAATCCGTTCAATTTCCTTCTTTTCTTTCAGTTCCAGTTCACGAAGGGCATTGTTAGCGTTCACGGCAGACATCGGTTCAATAAAATAGGTGGAGCCGGTGGCAGAAACATCGTGAACCAATCCAGGAACATCATTGCGGCACTCGGATTTCACCGGAACAACATAGCGTCCATCCCGAATGGTGATAATGGGCTCACGAAGGAACTTACTATAAGCCGGTGAGGAAATCACCTTTTGCAGAGAGTCCCGAATTTTCGCCGACTGGACACGCATATGGCGGCGAATGTCCGCCAGAGCAGAACTGGCAGTGTCCGCAATCTCCTCCTCAGAAAGGATAGCTCCAAAAATCCGGTCCTCCAGATATTTATTGGGGGTCAATGCGTTAAAGAGGTTGGTCAACACCGTGGGCTTTTCATCCTCGGAAATATAGCTTTTCACCATCCGGGCACTGCGCAATACGCCGCCAATGGACAACAATTCCTTCGGCTGCAGCGCACCCCCCCGGTCCGCCCGTTCCAGCGACGCAGACACATCCTTCACGTCAGAAAACCCGGGATTTCCTTTCTTGGTGCAAAGCTCTGATGCTGCGCTGGTTTCCTCCAGCAAAGCTTGTACGTCCTCCAAATCGGAGATGGGACGAAGCTGCTTGCACCGCTCCTTTCCCTCTGTACTGCCGGCACAATCCGCCAGCAGTGCCAGAACCTGATCCAGTTCCAGCTTAAATAACGATCTTTCGTATAAATCAGACATAATAACTCCTAAATAAGTAGCGACTTATAAAAATCCAGTGTGGAAAATCCACGTTCCAGTTGGGTGGATAAATAAGCCTCCGTTGCGGCTGAAAGCTGCTCCAGATTCTCCCGCCCCAGTGAAAACGAAAACAGTTTTTGAGGGGCACAGTAGACAATATACCGCATAGCATCCAGCACACCTGCGTTAACAGGCAGTCGAATACCAGTCCCGTGGCAGCGTCTGCACAGCAGCGAACCGCCGGATAAATCAAATAAAACCGGCTCCTGACTGCCACAGATGTGACACCCAAAAAGATCCGGTGTATAACCGGCGAGGCACGCACATCGCAGTTCAAACGCCGCTTTCACCTGTGCCTCCGCCAACTCCAGCTTTGCCAGTGCATACAAACAATTCAGCACCAGCGATAAAAGCTCCGGATTTGGTAAATCCTCCTGCGCAACCACCTCTGCCACCTGCGCAAAATAGGTTCCAAGTGACAGCTTCATCAAATCTCTGCGGAGTTTTTGAAACAGCTCGATGGAATGGGCCTCGTTGACGGTATACATCCCCCGATACTCAAACAGAGTAAACTCACCATAAGCCAAAAGCTGACAGGGTGCAGTCAGAGGGCTGTTTTTTCGCCGCAACCCACGGGCCTTAACCGTCAGTTTTCCGTTTTCTTTTGTCAGCAGTGTAAGCAGTGCATCCCGGTCATTGTAGTCCGTGATTCGCAACACCAGCGCCTCCGTCGTCAGGTACATGGACTCCCTCCGTCTTTTGGGCTTTGTACATCATATAATATTCCGGCGCACCGGTCTCCATAAACAGCTGCCAGTAATCCTTTGCATCCATAGCCATCCCTCCGGGGATAGTTTTTGCGGTAATGGCTGCTGTCAGTCATGGAAATCATTCACTGTAACCAAAATTGCGGACAAGGAAATCGCTGTCACGCCAGTTTTCCTTGACCTTAACCCATGTGGTCAGATACACCTTTGTGCCCATAAATTTTTCGCAGTCTGTCCGAGCCATGGAGGAAATCTTCTTCAGCATAGCGCCGTGCTTACCGATGATGATTCCCTTATGGCTGGCCTTTTCGCAGAAAATCGTGGCGTCGATATCAATGATGCCGTTGTCACGCTCAGAGAAGGTGGTGATTTCCACCGCCGTGCCGTGCGGAATCTCTTTATCCAGACACCACAGCAGCTTTTCCCGGATGATTTCCGCCATCACCTGTCGTTCCGGCTGGTCAGTAGTAATGTCCTCTGGGAAAAGGAAAGGGCCGTCCACTGCATATTTGCCGCAGATGTCCAGCAGCTGCTCGACACCATCGCCGGTCTTAGCCGAAATGGGGATGATGGCATCAAATGTGGCAGCCTGAGAATACAGGGCAATGACCTCCAGAAGCTTGTCCTTCTCTACAGTATCAATCTTATTAATGGCAAGGATAGCAGGACATTTGCTTCCCTTGATTTTCTCAATCAGCCCCTCCTCCTGAGGGCCAATGGAGGCTATGGGCTCAACAACCAGAATCGTCAAATCCACATCTGCGATGGATTCACGGGCGACATTGACCATGTAATCACCCAGTTTGGTACGAGCCCGATGATAACCGGGGGTATCCACAAATACGAACTGGGTGTCATTTCGGGTCAGAATGCCGCAGATGCGATTACGTGTGGTCTGGGGCTTGTTGGAAACGATGGCGATTTTCTCGCCAACGAGATAATTGGTCAGGGTGGACTTACCCACGTTGGGCCGACCGGCAATGGTAATCATAGCAGTTTTGGTTTTCATATTATCTCCTTTATCGAGTCATGCCGGCAATGGTAGCGGCAATCGCTTCTTCTCTGGCGCGCATTTGAGCTTTCTGAGGTCCCTCGTCCAGATGGTCGTAGCCCAGCAGATGGAGCATGGAGTGGATGGTCAGATAGCCCACTTCCCTTTTCTCGCTGTGACCAAATTCCTTCGCCTGCGCTTTTGCGCGCTCCAGACTGATGCACATATCCCCAAGAGGACACAGCCCCGTTTCCAAATCTAAGTATCCTGTCCAGTCCGTCGGAGGGGCTCCGGCGGTCAACTCAAACATAGGAAAGCTTAGTACGTCCGTAGGCTTATCGATATCACGGCTGGCCTTGTTAATTGCCTGAATATTCCGGTCATCGGTCACCAGAACGTTGATTTCGCAGGGGGCGGTGATGCCTTCGGCATCCAGTGTCGACTGAATACACTTTTTAATAACGGATCCAATTAACAATTTCTGCATAACGGAGCCGTCAAAGGTCATGTTTATCTTTGTTTTCATATCAATTTTTCCTCTGATAGCGGTGATTGGGTTTGGGTGGTTCGGGCTTTTTCGCAGCCTTTTCGTAGGCATTGATAATCTCCTGCACCAGCGCATGGCGCACCACATCCGCAGATGTCAGGCGGCATATGGCAATATCATTGACTCCCTCTAATACACGGATGGCATCCTTAAGGCCGGAAGTCTTGTCGTCGGGTAAGTCAATCTGAGTCACGTCGCCGGTAATGACAATTTTCGACCCGAAGCCTAGACGGGTCAGGAACATTTTCATCTGCTCCTTAGTGGTATTTTGCGCCTCATCCAAAATGATGAAGCTGTCATCCAGCGTCCGACCACGCATATAAGCCAGCGGCGCTACTTCGATGGAACCGCGCTCCTGATATTTCTGGAAGGTTTCTGCCCCAAGCATATCGTAAAGCGCATCATACAGCGGACGAAGATAGGGATCCACTTTATTCTGCAAATCACCGGGGAGAAAACCCAGTCGTTCTCCGGCCTCCACCGCAGGACGGGTCAAGATAATGCGATTGACCGTCCGCTCCCGGAACGCCGCCACCGCAGCTGCCACCGCCAAATAGGTTTTTCCGGTACCGGCAGGGCCAACGCCGATGGTGACGGTATTCTTCTGGATGGCCTTCATATAGGTCTGCTGTCCAACGGTTTTCGCCTTGATGGGCTTTCCTTTTGCAGTAATGCAGACCACATCCTTTGCCATCTGGGCCACCTGATGGTCGTTTCCCTCCTTGACCAGCGTGATTAAATACCGCACACGCTGTTCATCGATGGTCTCCCCCTTTGCCGCCAGCGACAGCAGGCCTTCGACAGTTCTCACTGCTTTATCTACAGCCTCCTCGTCACCGGAGATTTTCAACTCCGTTCCACGATTCACGATGGACACCGCCAGCGCGTCCTCAATCCGTCTAATATTTTCATCAAAGGAGCCGAAGACGGTAATTAAATCCTCCACTCGCTCTGCGTTTACTGTCCGTTCAATCAATTTCATTGCCTTGTAGATCCTCCTCGGGCCGTGGCCTGCTAATCATCTCATGGCAGGCGTATTTGCCGATTTGATAATATATGCCCTTCATCGGCGTAACGATTTCGTAACGTACATCGATGCGTCCTGCAATCATTTGCTCCTTGAGATAAGCCTGCGCACTGCGGCACAAATGCTGCGTAACCTCCTTCTGATTCTGCGTGACGGTTGCTGTCTCATAAGCAATCGTTTTCTCGACCACCAAAGTTATTGGCAGTCGAAAGCCACCAGGCAGGGTCAGATAGTGGTACGAATACATTTTATCACAACTGGTACCAGAAATTCCACTACCTTTGAAGAAATTTATGCGATTTTTTCCGATAATCAAGCTGAATTTTTTGTTCTGACCAATGGCGGTAGCCTTTTTTGAGTTTTCAGCAAGGGTCAACACCTCCAAAGTTCTTTGTGTTTCGGCATAAACCTCCCCTTCCGCCTGAGTGCCATGGATGCAGATTCCCAAGTCGGTATACCCGGAAATCAGCACCTGCCCTTTGGTCACGGACTGTCCGATTCTGCACACCGGGTTGCCCTTCAAAACGGTCATCTCTGAAATAACCCCGTCCCGAATGGCCACTAGACTGCTGATTCCGGTCGTAATCGGTCCCTCCGAAACCTGCGTCCGTTCCCTAACACTAATCACTGCTCTGCAGCCGTAAGTGTTGATTCCAACCCACTCCAGCTGCGGCATTGCCTCCAAAATGGCGTTTTTTACTTTCTCGCTTCTGATTTGCCGTCGATCTGTACCAAAACTAACACCACATTCCTCTGCATAGGCAAGAATCATCCGTGGCGAAATCATTTGCGCCCCCTCCACCTCAATGAACAGGATTCTGGTTGGCAGGAATAACGTCAGAATCAACAGAAAAAGCGCACCTATAATCAAAACTGGTCTGCTGAGTACACGCCGTGCCATCCGAATCATGCCTGCTGTGCGCAGAACTTTTACGGTAGCCCCCTGGGATTGGCACATAACCCGTAACTTCGACAGGTTTCTTCTATCTACGTTTAACCGCACACGAAGCCCATCTACGCTGCCGACATCCATCAAATCAATGCCGGAATCAGCAATTTTTTGAAGTAATCTGGTTACGCTTGCGCTGGTCAACTCCACTGTCACATACCCAAATTCCATCCTAATCCCCCCTCAAAAGCGTGATTGCGTCGATGCGCCCAACAATCACAAGCTGATTCCCCGTCATCCTGCACAGGTGCAAATCACTGCCACACAGACAGATTGTCCCATATTTCACTCGAATCTGAATTCGGTCACGGCGGTACTCCGTCACGCCTTTATGATGCTCAATCAGCACCCGTCGATCTCCCAACAGCTCAACCAATGTCTGCCCTGGCAGCGCCTCATCCTGATTCGATAATCGTTCAATCCAACGGTTCATGGACACACCCCCGTAGGAAATGCTATGAGGTTCAAGGGATGAAATTGCATCGAGACGCATAGAATCTTCTGAGGTGATGGGTGTGACGATATGGAAGGGTATTCTTTCCGCTTTTGGAATGATAGTGCTGATACTGGACAGCCGATGCGCTCTGGCGGGTGCAACTGAGGGTATCACCCTCTGCCTTCAAACAGTGTTGCCAACACTGTTTCCGTTCTTTGTCTTATCCACAATGCTTACAGCCGCCGTACCCTCGCCACCACATTGGCTGTCCAGACTGCTGCGAATCAGCCCCAATGCCAGCGGCCCACTTCTGGCCGGACTGTTAGGCGGATACCCCATCGGGGCCAAAGCGGTCAGTCAGGCCTATGTAGATAATCAATTATCCAAGGAAGAAGCGCAGCGTCTGCTCCCGGTGTGCAACCAGTGCGGCCCATCGTTTCTTTTTGGTACGTGCGCAGCGGTATTGGGAGATATACGGCAGTGCCTGCTGTTATGGGGAATAATGATTATCAGTGCAATGATTACCGCAAGAGTCATTTACGCTGGTGCTGAGACCATCCAAATCTCGCCCGTGCGTCGCAGCATCACGCTGTCCGAGGCAGTCCGACAGGCCGTATCCTCCATGGCAATCGTCTGCGGTTGGATTATCCTCTTTCGGATCTTCTACCGCTTTATGAACCGATGGATGCTGTGGCGTTTTTCTATCGATATTCAAATCGCCATCGCGGGACTTTTAGAGCTTGCCAACGGGTGTGCAGATTTGTGGCAAGCTAGTACACCCAGTCAGGCATTTTTGATTTGCGGAATGGTAACAAGCTTCGGGGGATTGTGTGTCACTCTGCAAACTCTCAGTGTGGTTCATCCCGATATCAATCGGCGATATTATTTCCCGGGAAAAGTTCTGCAATGTTCCCTGTGTGTAATTATTACATCTTTTCTTCAGGGGCAAATTGGAAAAATAACGTGGATTTTCGCCGGCATCGGTGGATTGTGCGTCATTATTTTGAAAAAAGGCAAAAAAACAGTAGCGTTTTCCCAAACAGCAGTGTATAATAGTTCCATCAAAAATGCGAGGATATAGTCATGCTCTTTAGAAAGAAGATTGCCTGCTCCTGTCTTTACTGCGCAAGAGGAACCGTCATGGAAGACGGAAAGATTTTGTGCGTCAAGCGTGGCCTGGTGGAAGAAAAAGAAAAATGTCGTAAATTCAAGTACGACCCCTGCAAGCGTGTTCCCCTTAAGGCCAAATCTCTGGATTTTCAAAAATACGAGGAATGTGATTTCTCCCTATAACAGCGTAACAGCCGGAAAGCATCGCTTTCCGGCTGTTACGTTTTACTGAATCATCTCCAAAAACTGCTCCTCGGAAAGAATGGGGATTCCCAGCTCCCGTGCCTTCCGTTCCTTAGATCCGGCGTTTTCTCCCACCACAACATAAGTGGTCTTTTTCGAAACCGAGCCAGCAGCCTTGCCGCCAAAATGCTCGATACGTTCCGTCGCCTGGTCCCGGGTGAATTTTGTTAACGCTCCCGTCAGAACAAACGTCATTCCGGAAAAGCGAGCATCGGTCACAACACGCTGGCTTTCAAAATTAACACCAGCCTGCCGCAGCTTTCGAATGATTTCCTGCGACTGTTCCTGACGGAACCAGTCCGCAATGAAGGTCGCCGTAACGGCCCCCACATCCTGCACCTGCGTCAGCTGCTCCACCGTGGCATCCATCAACGCATCCAGCGAGCCAAATACAGAGGCCAAAACCTTTCCAGTCTTAACACCAACCTGACGGATTCCCAGCGCATAAATCAATCGACTAACATCTCTGTGCTTGCTGTCCTCAATGGCGGCAAGCAATTTTTTTGCGGCAGTTTCTCCGGATTTCCACAGCGTCTTTAAATCATCCAGCGTCAGATAATAGATGTCTCCGGGAGAATGGACATGGCCCTTTTCAATCAGTGCCTCAACAATAGCCGCACCCAATCCTTCGATGTCCATCGCATCTCGGCTGACAAAATGGGCAATATTTCTGGAAAGCTGCGCGGGACAGGCCGCTCCTGTGCAGCGGACAAAGGCACCTTCCGTGTCCTTTTCAGTAGCCGCACCGCAAATCGGACAGTGCGCAGGTAATCGGTACGGTTGCGCATCCTGAGAGCGTTTACTCATATCCACTTCCAAAATCTCAGGAATGATTTCTCCGGCCTTTCGAATCAGAACCGTATCCCCTATCCGAATATCCCGTTCCGAGATGAAATCCTGATTGTGAAGGGTTGCATTCGTGACAGTGGTACCGGCAAGCCGCACCGGATCCACAATGGCCTTGGGTGTCAATACGCCCGTCCGCCCCACCTGCACCACGATATCCTTCACGACGGTAGGCTTGATTTCAGGGGGGTATTTATACGCCGCAGCCCATTTTGGAAATTTAGCGGTGGTCCCCAGTGCCTCACGCTGGGCCAAATCATCAAGCTTAATAACTGCACCATCAATGTCGCAGGGCAGCATTTCCCGTTCTTCGTTGATTTTCATCACACGGTCGCAGACCTCCGCCGCATTTGAAAGCACATCATAAGGAATTACCTTAAAGCGAAGCTTTTTCAGATACTCCAACGACTGCCCGTGGGACGAAAAAGAAATGCCCTGCGCCAGTTGTATGTTAAAAATATAGATATCCAATCCTCTTTTTGCAGCGATTTTAGGGTCCAGTTGACGCAGTGAACCGGCCGCCGCATTTCTTGGATTAGCGAAAAGAGGCTTTCCCTCCAACTCTTGCCGCTCGTTCAAGGCGGCAAATTGCTTTTTGGGCATAAAAACCTCACCCCGAACAATCAACCGAGGCGGTGCGTTCTCTAAAGACATAGGGATGGAGCGAATGGTTTTCAGATTTTCTGTCACATCCTCCCCGACCGTTCCATCTCCCCGGGTTGCTCCTCTAACAAATTTGCCATTTACATATTCCAACGCCACCGACAACCCATCGATTTTTGGCTCCACAGAAAAGGATGCTGCAGGAACATCGTTCTTCACTTTATTGAGAAATTCCTCCAGCTCCTGTAGCGAAAACAAATCCTGTAGGCTCATCAACGGAACCGGGTGTTCCACCTTTTCAAATTGGCTCAATGCCTGCCCTCCCACTCTTTGGGTGGGAGAATCCGCACTAAACAATGTCGGGTTAGCCAGCTCAAGGGTTTCCAGTTCTCGCAGCAGTCGATCATATTCATAATCCGGAAGCTCCGGATCATCCAAAACATAGTAACGATAATTGGCTTCGGTCAGGATATCCCTCAGCTCACGGATTCTTTGTATTGCTTCCATATGTGCCTCCCGTTTGGAAAAATGTATCCGGCACGTCGCCCACGATGATGGTTTCGGAGACCACCATCTCGCTCCCTACCGTAAAACTTTCAGTCTCCCCAAGCACCAAAACAACCACATCCACCACCACAGACATATTGATTTGATGCAGGGTCTGGTTGATACCAGCCTGCGTGAAAGAGCTGGTAAAACTGGCATCAGAATTTCGTATGGAGATAATCTCTACCGGCAGCAGCGGGCCACGTCCGGACAGCACCTCTGGAAAAATCAAACTGCCCAGCGGCAACCCAAGATCCGTCGGATCGATAGCCAGTATTTCATCATTAATGATATCAAGCGTCTCCGTTTTCAGCCGGTTAACCTCTGCGATATTGGTTTTCAGCGCAGTGATACGACCTTCCAAATCCTTCTCAAAATACACGATTCGGTCGTATTGAATATCCCCATTGGCCATCTGGTGGGAAATGGCGTCATTGATAAGATCCGATGTGGTGTTCATGATTTGCGTTCGAGCCAGCTTGAGGATTGGCTCCCGATATTTCCAACGTGCCCAAATCAGTCCACCCGCAATCAGCACAGTCGCAACAACGATGAACCGCAGCAGACGTCTCCCCAGCCCCATTGTCGCACCTCCTCTGGTAAGGATATGCCGGGACTTATCGAGCTATGACAGCTTTTTCATATGGGCGAAGGCAGTTTTCGCCATAAGCTTCTTGGTTCCAATCTGATCAAACGCAATCTCCAGTAGCGCATCGCCACCCATTTTTAGCACCGACAGCACCATTCCCCTGCCAAAGGCCGTATGCTGCACCATATCACCCTTGTTGATTTCAGGGCAAGCCACAGTTTGCGCCGCGGAACGATTACTGCGATTCAGCTGCTCGTTGAGATAATGGGACGCAGGTGCCACGATTTTCTGCCCATAGCTGTATTGGGGTTCCCGTCTGAGCTGACCACCTCTGCGAACCACGCAGCTTTCTGGAATCTCCTTGAGAAAACGGGAGGCCATTGCAGCATTCGTGCGACCATACAACATACGCTGACGGGCATAAGAAATAGTCAGCGATTTCTTAGCCCGAGTGATAGCGACATAGCAAAGCCGCCGCTCCTCCTCCATCTCCTCACCGTTGCCGATAGCCCGCATTCCCGGAAACAGGCCATCCTCAAAACCAACCAGAAACACATTGGGAAACTCTAGGCCCTTGGCAGAGTGCATCGTCATCAGGACAACTGCGTCATCGCCGTCGTTGTATTCTTCGATATCTGTATACAGAGCGATTTCTTCTAAAAAGCCTGCCAAAGTCGGCGTTTCACTGTTGTCAACATAGGCGTTAATGCTGGAGCGAAGCTCTCGGATATTCTCCAGTCGAGTTTTATTTTCCTCAGTAGGCTTCATTTCCAGCATATCCGCATATCCGGTCCGTTTCATCAACTCATCGTAAAATTCCGGCAGGCTCATCCCCTGCTCCAACAGTTGACCCAGCTCCTCAATCAGGATAGTAAACTGCATCAATTTCGCCGCAGGTTTCTCCAGCGGTGCGTAAGAATAGGGATCACTGACCACGTTATAAATCGGGATCGCCGCAGTCTGTGCCAGTCGTTCCACAGTCTCTATGGTCTTGGCCCCCAGCCCTCTGGGCGGATTGTTGATGATACGTTTCAGTCTCAGGTCATCGGACCGATTGTTGATTACACCCAGATATGCCAGCATATCCTTGATTTCTGCCCGGTCGAAGAAGCGTGTGCCACCAATGATTCGATACGGTATGCCATTTCGCTTCAGCGCATATTCCAAAGCGTTGGATTGGGCGTTGGTTCGATACAAAATGGCGTTGTCTTTAAACTGCTTGCCACGCATGATTTGGCCGGCAACAAAATTCGCCTCAGCCCCCTCGTCGCTGGCTTCATAAATGGTCACTGGGTCGCCACTGTCGTTGGCAGTCCATAACCGTTTTCCCTTGCGCCCGAGATTGTGGGCAATGACCGCATTGGCCGCATTTAAAATTGACTGAGTAGAGCGGTAATTCTGCTCCAGACGAATGGTGCGGCAATGCTGATACTGTTTCTCGAAATCCAAGATATTTTCAATCGTTGCGCCTCGGAAGCGATAAATACTCTGATCGTCATCACCCACGACGCAGATATTTCTATGTCCACCGCCCAGCAGGCTGGTCAGCAAATACTGCATATGGTTGGTATCCTGATACTCGTCCACCAATACATAGCGAAATTTCTTTTGATAATAGCTGCGAATATCCTCGTTTTCCTGCAAAAGCTTTACCGTCAGGAAGATGATGTCATCAAAATCCAGAGCGTTATTCTCCTTCAACCGGGCCTGATACTTCTGATAAGCCTTCGCAATCAGTATTGCACGATGATCATTAACCCCCTCTGCTCTGCGCAGCATCCGGTCCGGGGTGGTAAAGGAATCCTTCTCCCGGCTGATTGCGCCCAGAACGTACTTAGCAGGAAAGGTTTTGTCATCCAAATCCATACTTTTTATAATTTCCTTCAGGATTCGCTCAGAATCCGACTGATCGTAAATGGTGAAATGAGGTGTATACCCCAACCGCTCAATGTTCCGTCGAAGGATCCGGCAGCAGGCGGAATGAAACGTCATAGCCCAAACATCCTGTGCGCACTCACCCAAAATGTTCCCCAGCCGTTCCTTCAGCTCGTTGGCAGCCTTATTGGTAAAGGTAATAGCGATAATGCTCCACGGAGCCGCAGGCTCCACCGCACACAGAAAGTCCGCCCGCTGCCTGTCCCGGTCGGACAGGGTATCAGGGAGGTTTTCTAGAAAATCCAGATCATCCTCGGTGACAAAATCGGGAACCGTTTCCGAATCACTGCCGGAGCCATAGCGAATCAAATTGGCGATGCGATGAATCAGGACCGTCGTCTTACCGCTACCTGCACCGGCCAACAGCAAAAGCGGCCCCTCCGTAGTCAGAACAGCCTGACGCTGCATGGGATTGAGATTGGAAAACTGGCCCTCGATATAGGCCTTTCGTGCCTTAATAAAGCGTGTTAGAAAATCGTTCATACTAATACCTGCTCATTTGTGATGCATCTATTTTACTCCATTCGCGGCAAAAGGTAAAGTCTAAATTTCAGAATTGCGAAGCAAATGGATAGTCATGTAGACGGAGATCTACAGCATCAGAAAAAATTTTTTTGAAATTTATGTCACATTTTGCCTTGCTGGATACATATATATTATAGGAGCCTAAATATGGATTTGCGGCAAATTATCCATTGACGTATCAAGACAGTCAGTATACAATACATCCAAACAATCGTTCGTCAGCCCCATACCAAGGTAAAAAGGACGGCATTTCCAATGAACATAAGACATCGACAAAAAATCGAACAGCTATATATGCGGCTGTACCCTAATCTATTCGCTTACGCACGCAGCATTTTAGACAGCAACCCACTGGCGGAGGAAGCGGTGCAGGATACCTTCCAGATAGCCTGTCAGAAGCACTGGGAACTGTGTAACAGCACAAATCCGGAAGGGTGGCTGTTCCAGACCCTGCGCAATGTACTCCGCAACACCATCCGCACCCGGCAATCCGCTAGGCGCATCCTGCTGACGTATTGTGCGTTGAATGCGGAAACAATTGACGTATGTGAGAATCAGACATCGCTGGAGGTAATGTTCAACGATATCGCGGACACAGACGAATTCCAGCTACTGAAGGAATCGGCATTGGATGGGTTGACCCATCTTGAAATGGCCCAGAAACGGAACATCACGGTGGCCGCCTGCAGGAAGCGACTGCAGCGAGCCAAAGAATATTTACAGAGGAGGTTACTTGAGGATGAAAAATAAGAGGGACGATTTCCTGAGCGATTCCGAACTGGAGCAGTTGCTCCGTGATGACTTCCGCCTAACTGAGGAAAAGGCACTCTCCACGGAGGAATTGATGCACATTACCGACTTGCTTGCCCAGCGTCAAGCGCAATCCACTGCAGATTCCTGGCAGTCCTTTCAGCATAACTATCTTCTGGAGACAGACGTAGGCAATCGCCCTCACGCCATCCGAACCAGTGGACGTCTGGTTGCGGCGATGATGGCGCTGGTGCTACTGGCGGGCGGCTCGCTGGGTGTTCGAGCCGGACGAAAGGAGCCTTTGAAGCTGGACCCGAACCGAACGCCGGAGTTCTTCTATTTCGGAACCCCGGACAGCCTTCCTTCCCTTTCAGACAGAGAGGTATTCCCCAAACTGCGGCAGACCCTGGAGGAAAATGGAATCACCGCCTCTGTTGTCCCCACTTGGATACCGGACCGATATCTTGTGGAGGAGGTGTACGTTAACGATAACCCCATGGACAGAGTGATTATAGGACAGTATAACTACAACGATGACATCCTCGACCTTTGGGTCAGCGACCATGTGGAAGGAAATACGTTGTTTATCCACAAAGACGATTCCCCGGTAGAAATTTACACCCACAACGGCGTAGAATACCATATCTTCACCAATCTTAGTATAATGAATGCTGCATGGCTCAACGACGGGTATGAGTGCTCACTGTCCGGCCCCGTGACTCGGGAAGAAATGAAAATGATGATTAATTCCATTATATAAAGGAGTACGATTATGAAGCTTAGAATGATGAAACTGATGGCCCTGTGTTTGGTGCTTTCCCTAAGCCTGTCTGCGGTAGCGTATGCCGCAACAGCAGAACCGTCTCTCCCCCTCGAAAGCAATTACATCAAGAAACATCATATTTCCCTCCAGCCAGTAGGAGGAGGACGTATTAGTATCTGTTACACCATATCAAGCACCGGCTCCATGGACCAGCTGGGCGTCACCCGTATCCAGTTGTACGAATCTTTGGACGGTGAAGATTTCACCCTCGTTAAGACTTTTTTGAGCAACAGTTACTCTGGAATGCTGGTAGAGGATGCATCCACCCATTCTTCCAGCCTTTCTTATCTGGGCATTCCCGGCCGATATTACAAGGCATATGTATGCTTCTGGGCCAATAAGGGCAACGGTCACGATCAAAGCTGCGCATGGAGCAGTGTACTCCGGGCCAGCTGACGATTATTTTTTCCAGAATAATGTCACATTTTCCCTTTCTGGATACATATATATATTAGAAGCAAAAAACAGGAGGTGAGTCCCATGGGTCAGGCAGGAAAACCGGTTGACGCGCTGGAACAATTGTGGTAAAATAAGGATAAGGAAAGCGTCTGACTTATCCACCGTTCTCACAAAAGAAATGGAGGAAAGTATGACAAAACGCGCAAAAACCGCATGGTCATTTGTTTTAATTCTTTGTATGCTCCTGTCGTTCCTGCCCGGTCCTGTTCCGACGATTGCCGCAGAGTCTGACGAACCGATAACCAGCCCGGTGACAGAAACACCGATAATAGAAAACGAGTCCTCTGATACGACAGAGGTCACGCCCATTCTCCTGCAGGAGGATGAATCACTGCGCGGTGAGTACGAAAAGCACTTCCTGCTGTCCGACGGAAGCTACCAGGTCGCCCTGTATAACGAGCCGGTGCACCAGCAAAAGGACGGCGCATGGATTGACATCGACAACACCCTCACCCTGCAGACCGCCGCTGACGGCACTGCCCAGTACCAAACCGCCGATGGTCTTGTGGACGTGAGCTTCTCCCAAAGCTTTGGCGACCAGCTGGTCACCATGACCCAGAATGACTATTCCATCTCCTGGGGCGTTCAGGCGGTGACCAACAGCCTCAGTACCAACGCCTCTGCCACCCTTCGCCAGCCGATTCAGGCAGAGCTGATTGAAGCGGATCTGTCCGCTTTCAGTCCGGAGGAGCATAGGACGATGGCGACGAAGGCCTCCTCCACCATCCAATACCGGGACGCACTGGCGCAAGATGTGGATTTGGAGTACATCGTTCTTCCCAGCCGTGTGAAAGAGAACATCATCCTGCAAAGTCCGCAGGAGATTTCCAGCTATGTGGTGGCAGTTTATGCGGAAAAT
>JAZQIN010000098.1:0-16267 GCA_045541155.1 Faecousia sp. | reverse complement strand
CCGGCTCAGAAGGGATGGGAAATTCCGCTACTCCTTATCGGGCTCACACCATCCCCGACTCTCTGAAAATTCGTTTACGGATTCCGTCTTCATCGACGCCTTTGAAATTCGTATTCAATTTGTCCATACTTTACCACAGAGAGCTACCACTGTCAAGGCGAAAGGTTGCTTAAAAATAGGAGAAGGATTGGAAGGAAAATTCTTGCAGAATAAACAAATGTCTTTAACTCAAAGACATTCTCTTGGATTATCAATCTATTCGCTACGGATTGGGCGTATAAGTCAAAAAAATCTGCCGTGTTACTACGGTTTTCTGACCGGGGATTTCACTATTCCTGCATGGCCCTCTGTCTGCGCCACCATGGGCCAATAGAATTAGACGAGCCAACGACGGAAAATCTGTCGCTGGCTCGCTTGGTTTATGGTGTAAGTGCGGTATAAATTCGGGTCTCCTGTGCGGAAAAGGCGTTGCGGCTCTGAGGGATTTCGCAATTCTATGTTGTGCTCCCGTGGCAGACGAACAGTATCTTTTTCATCGTTTTTCTCCATAAAAAGCCCTGATATGACCATCCTGTCACATCAGGGCTTGAAAATCAACGGTCACATCATCGGTGCGAAGACCTTCAGCACCGCACGAAAAAAACGTTTCCACAGAGGCCACTGAATCTGTGTCTCGTCTACACGGATGCACTTGTTCAACGTGTCCTCAAAATCCTCTTTGATATCCCTCAGGCAGTCGCACCGGCACATCCACACGCCATTCTCGAAATGATGCACCAGACTCCGGTAGTCCAGATTGATGGTACCCACCATCGCAACCTCATCGTCGGCAAGATAGCACTTGGCATGCACAAAACCTGGTTCGTACTCATAAATCTGCACCCCGGACTCTATCAGCCGCTTATAATGCCCTTTTGCCATCTCAAAGACGATTTTCTTATCCGGGATATGGGGTAGTATCAGCTTCACCTCCACCCCACGCAAAGCGGCGTTCTCGATGCTCTGGCACAGCTCGTTGTCCACTACCAGATACGGCGACATAATCCAAACATATCGGGTGGCATGGTTGAGCATATTTTGGATGACGCATTTGCCCACACGGTAGTGGTAAATCGGATTGGGGCCGTCACCGAAGGGAATCAGGCACCCCTCTGCCGGTAGCGAGTGGGCAGGGAAGTAGTCGTGCCGTTGGGGTGGGAGTGTCCGAACGCTGATTCCGTAGTCAACCAAAAATAGCCGCGTCAGCTCCCGAACAGCCTCGCCCTCCAGCCGGATGCCAACATCTTTCCAGTGACCGTAGCGCTCCACCCGGTTGATGTACTCATCCGCAAGATTGATGCCGCCGGTGTAGCCTATACGACCGTCGATCACAGTAATTTTTCGGTGGTTGCGGTTGTTGAATTCGGAATCGGCGCTGCCTTTGAGCTTAGAGAAGGGGGTGGCTTCGATTCCGTACTGACCAAGAATCTTATCGTAGTTGCCCGGCAGGGTCATCATGCAGCCGATGTCGTCATAGACTACCCGAACCTCAACACCAACGGCGGCTTTTTCCTTCAAAATCTCCAAAATCGCGTTCCAGAACAGCCCTTCCTCGATGATAAAGTACTCCATAAAAATGAATTTCTCCGCACGGCGCAGGTCCTCCAGCAGTGGCGCACGCATATCGTCGCCCAGTGGGAAATAACGCTGAGTGGTATTGGTGAACAGGTGCGCATCTGCCATTGTTTTCAGCATTTTGGCCTGGGTGCAGATGAGGGGAGAAGCAGTCTCCAGTGCAATCAGTTCTTCGGTATCATCTTTCTGGTAGGAACTCCAGAGAGTTTGCAGTCGCTTGATATACCGCTTTTGCAGCCGCCGGTCGTAGAAAAGAAAGTACAGCATAAACCCTGCCACCGGCAGCACCAGCACCAACATCAGCCACGGAACTTTGTAATCCGGGTTGTCGTCGGAGCCGATGATGCGAATGATGCAGGCGGCGCCGGTCAGAAACACCGCAATGTAAAAATAGGGCACATAGTAGCTCAGCCATAGCACAATGGCGATGATGATAACGGTCTCCGCCACCGCAAGGGCAATTGCCAGAATGTAGCGCAGGGGGATATAATTGACTTCCTTCTCCAGTTCCGCCCGTCCGTCGTATCGAAAACGCAGTTTTCTTTTCATTTCGGCACCTTCTCCGTTTGGGATACTATCAGTATATCCGATGACCGAATTTAATAGTTTTACAAAATGTTACACTTTTGTTAAAAAATAACCCGGAATGTAAATTATTATTTAGCGTACTAGCGGCGAAGCCGCCTTGGCTCTCCCTCTGGGAGAGCTGGCACCGCCGAAGGCGGTGACTGAGAGGGTTTCGGTGCTTTATATACCCTCTCCGCCCCAGTGTGCGCACTGGGGCACCTCTCCCAGAGGGAGAGGCAAGGGATTGTGCGTTACTTCGCTAAACGATAATTTATAGTTCTTTGACACGCTCAAGCGCCCCCGCCAGTGTGGCGGGGGCGTTGTTTAGTTCAGCTGGGAAAGACTGTCGAGGATGGTGGTTTCGTAGTCCTCGGCGGTGAAGTGGTCAAACAATTTGTTGAATACGGCGGTGTCGGTAATCGCGCCGGAGTGAATCAGGCAAATCGTTCCGTTTCGGTCGATGAAAACCGAGGTGGGGTAGCCATTGACTCCAAAGGCCAGCGCAGTATCCCGGGAGCAGGATGTCATAGGGAAGGACAGGCTGTGTTCGGTCTTGAATGCGTCGATGCGACTGGTTTCATCTATGGGATCCAGCGCAAGAATCTCCACCTTGTCCCGGTACTGCTGGTAGGCCACCTCCATCACCGGGAACTCCTTGACGCACCAGCCACAGTCCGCAAACCAGAAGTTCAGCACCACCAAATCCTTCTCCTCCAACAGCTGAGAAACGGTATAGTTCTTTCCATCGGCGGTAACGGTCAGGTCGAACATCTCATCCCCGGCCCGGTAGTAACTGGCGGAGGGGGGCAGGCCCGGATTAAAATCTTCCGCAATGGTGCCAAGGGTCACATAGCGGATGATGTCATCCTTGCAGGTCTGGAAGGTTTCCGTGGTAACGCCAATCATCCAGCCGTAGTCGCCATGTACATAAAAGCCGCAAACCAGAGTGTGCCCGCTGGCGGAGATTACCGCATACCAGACACCATTGGCCTGATACACCTGCACATCCTCCACCTGATTATCCACAAGGTCAGCGTAGGCAGCGGCGAAATCCTCTGAGGAGCGGATGCCGCTGTCGAAGTCCTCCAGCCACAGGCTCTGAACGTGTAGCTGCATGGTGTCGCTCTCGAACGCAACGGAGTCATCCTGTGTTTGAATTTGGTGCAGTTCCTCGCCCAGATAGAAGTACAGGCCGTCGTGATAATGCTCTACCAGTCCCTCCCGGGGATTCGGCTGGGACTGCTTGCCGGCGCAGCCGGTGAGCAGAACGCACAGGGCCAGCAGAATCAACAATATCTTTTTCATGATAATTCCTCCAAATTAGATTCTGTCGCACCGGTGGTACGAATCGTCAGGACGTGACAGGCGTTGGGGCCGAGAACGGCCTCGATACCCTGCCGGAAGTCCTCTAACATGGTCTGCGGCACAAAGGCCTGTACGGTCCCGGCAAAGCCGCCGCCATGGACCCGGAAGGCACCCTGTCCCCGGAGCAGTCGCTGGCACAGGGCAAGGGCCACACCCATCTCTTGTCGCAGTTCGTCCACAATAACGTTTTGCAGGTGCATCCATGAGGACCTGCCGCTTTCGTTGACCAGCGACAGAAATGCCGGGAAATCGCCTTGCTGCAGCGCCTCCACCTGCCGAACCACCCGGGCGTTTTCCTCGAAGAAGTGGATGGCACGCAGCACAGCCCGGTCGCCACAGGCGGCACGCAGTTGGGGCAGACGCTGATAGAAAGCCGTCTCCAGTACCTGTGACAGTACCGGCTTTTGGAACTGGGCCGCAACGTGGCGCATTTCCGCCGGGATCGCGGCATAGTGGGGGGTCAGGTTTTCATGACCGGCACCGGTGTCGATGATGCACAGGGCGTGCCCACAGGTGGAAAAATCGAAATCTACCGAGCAAACATTGGGGCTGTCCGGCCCAAAATCAATGCTTATCAGTCCACCCACCGCCGAGGCCATCTGGTCCATCAGGCCACAGGGCTTGCCGAAATACACATTTTCCGCATACTGACCCACGGCGGCTAGCTGCGCAGGGGTAAGGGAACTGCCGGAGAGGGCATTGAAAATCGTGGCAATCAGTACCTCAAAGGCCGCAGAGGAGCTAAGGCCTGAACCGGGCAGCACGTCGGAGGTCACATATGCATCGAAGCCTACCGCTGGGCAGCCCAACTGAAGCATTCTTGCTGCGACACCCCGGACCAGTGCGGCGGTAGTGCCATGCTCCGTTTCCCGGACTTCCAGCGAGTCAAGCGCCACCACGCATAGGGGATATCCCTCAGACTGGATGCGGATTACCGGGGAGGGAGTGCGTCGGACTACTGCCCGGGCCTCCAGGGATACCGCTGCCGCCAGCACCCGGCCCCGTTGATGGTCCGTGTGGTTGCCGCCCAGCTCCGTCCGCCCCGGGGCAGAAAAATAGTGCTCCGGCATGGCGCCAAAGGTCTGGATAAATTGATTGATCATAAGGGCCTCCTGCAAAGGATGATTCCTGTCGGTAGTGGCATGGCGTATTGCTTCTGTACGCCATGCCTCGTGCATTCACTATACCATACGATTCCCGGTTGCGCAAGAGGACTGTGCCGTGGTGATAATTTATTGTCCTTGAGAGCTTGACAGATGTTGACAAAAGAGGGACGAAGCAGTACAATGAAAACAGGAAAAAAGGTGGGAACATCCTGAAAAACCGGGCAAAAAATCACGGATAACACCAAAAAATGAAAGGGTGGCAATCATGAGGATGAAAAGAGCAATCGCATTTGTGCTGGTAGTGCTGATGCTTCTGGCAGAGGTACCGGTGGGGGTCTTTGGTGCGCAGACTTCCAGCAAAGCGCAGATGCTGAGCGAAACGGAAAGCGCTGGCTCGAAGTCGAACAGTGCGCAGGAGCCTGTGCTGGAATATGTGACATGGGACGGAAGTTCTGATCAAATGCCGGGCATCGGCACGGCGGACGATCCTTTCCGGATTACCTCCGGTGCGCAACTGCGCTATCTTGCCGAGCAGGTCAATGGAGGCAACTCTTATACTGAGAAGCATATCCGGTTAGAGGCCAATATTGATTTGGCGAATCTGACGTGGGAGCCTATCGGCATCAAGAGTTCTGCGCCTTTCTGCGGCACCTTTTACGGCGGCGGACATGAGCTGATCAACGTCAATATCACCCACGGAGCCGAAACGGCGGATGCCTATGCGGCGGAGTACATTGGCTTCTTTGGTTATGTGAAGGACGCAACGATTAAGGATTTGGGCATCGGCTCCTATAAAATCGACAAGAAGTACGACGTGGATACCACCATCGGCGGCTTTGTGGCCCACGCTGAGAACAGTGTGATTGTGAATTGCTACGCCAACGGTAGTATCGGCGCAAAATACGAGGAAACAAGAGTCGATTCCTTTAACTTTGAATCCGTAGAGAAGTTGTACCGCCATACGGTGACAAAAAAAGTCGCATACAATTCGGAGTCTATGGTGGTGAGTTTTCCCGAGATTGAGGAGGACTATGCAATCATCTTCGACTTCACCGGAATTACGCAGCAAGATATGACATCTGCTTACTGGAAAAAGACCGTAATTACGATTCCAAGCAATGCGACTGCAGTGCGTTTTGTAGGTAATAGCACTTGCTACTATGCTGTAGATATTGTCGTTCAGGATAATGAAAAGTTTAACGGTTATTTGGAGTTTGAAAACTTCAAAATTACAGGCGGTACTATCACCTGCGAGGGCGACCGGGAAATCTACATCAGAAGTGCAGGGGATAAGAATGGCATTTGGTCCGGCGGCATCACCGCTGCGAGCAATACGCTCTACTTCCTTGGAGATGCGCCGTTCACCGTGACAGCTAAGGTCGGTAGCTCCGGTACCAGTGCCACCGGAGTGGACGCTGAGGGGCACGGCAAAGCCGGTAGCGCCGGCAACGCAGGAAGCCGAGCGCTTAATGCAAAAAAACTGGTCATCGGAAGCGGTGCGGATGTGACCTTCACCGGTGGCGCTGGCGGCAAAGGCGGCAGCGGATATGCCGGCAATGACGGCTACTCCTATCCGCAGGATCATGATCACAGAAATTCCACCCAGGATGGCGCGACTGGCGGCAGCGGCAGAAATGGCGGTGCCGGTGGTGCCGGTGGTGCCGGCGGTGCGGCGTGCAATACGGATATCCAAATCATCAGCTATGGCAGTCTGACCTTGCAAGGCGGCGCTGGTGGCGCTGGCGGTGCTGGTGGCGATGGTGGCGATGGCGGTCGGGGGCAGGAATCCGGCGGCTGGGGCAGAACCGGTGGCACCGGTGGTGCTGGTGGCGATGGTGGCGCCGGTGGCGACGGTGGAAAGCCCAGTTACCCTGCTGTAACAAACATAAAAACCTATGGCGACTATGGCTCCGTTTGGGTGAAGGGCGGCGGTGCTGGCACCGGTGGTACCGGTGGCGATGGTGGCACCGGTGGCGCCGGTGGCACCCATTCCAATATCCGAAACAGCAAAAAGTATTGGGCAACATGGGGCTATGCCGGTAGCAAAGGCGCTGACGGCGATGATGGAGCGGCTGGTAATACAGTAATAGTGACCCAAAAGGACATGGTGTATGGCCTTGATACGATTGGCGGAGCAACCTATTTCCCTCAGACGCTGTACAGACTGACCAGCTCGGTACTGATTGCTGGCGGTTTCGTCGGATACATGGATGCCAGCTCTACTGTGGAGCGGTGCGTTGCGACGGTCAATGATATCTACAATAATGCCGGTGGGGTACTGGATCGGATGAACGATGCCAATACCATGACAGCCGGTAACTTTGTCGGCACCCATACGGCAGGCATCCAAAACTGCTTTGCCACAGCGGTGTCCGGCAGTACTTATAGCAAATATGCCCTTTCCACATGGTTTGGTGATAATATTCAGGACACCCGTGCCGATATCGGCGCGTCGATTGCCAATCCCTACACCGACGCACAGGGAATCCTTTACGACTATGTGGATTCTCAGGGACTGGTCTACAACAGCAACATTTCGGAGGATAAGGAAAACATTTCGGAGGATAAGAAAGATAAGAAAATTGTCACCCAGCGGACGGTGCTGACCAAGGTAGGGGACACAGCAAGCATCGTGGTGCCGAACCATATTTACAGCGGTCGGTTTCTTTGCGATGTTACAGAAATTGGAGAGAACGCATTCTACAACCACACGGAATTGATTTCCGTGGATTTGGGTGACAAGGTGACCACGCTGGGCGACACGATTCTCTATGGCTGCCGAAATGTGGAGACCATCACCATCGGTCCGCTGGTCAAGGAAATTCCTGAACAGAAGCAGGCCAAGCCTCTGTTTGGCATCAGCAGGGACATCTCCCGACTGCGCAGCTACACCGTTGACGAGGGCAACCCCGTCTTTGAGGACATGGATGGTGCGCTGTATGAGCTGTTCCAGATGGATGGTCAGAACGTACCGGTGGCAATCATTGATGTGCCGGTGGAAGTGGCTATCAAGAACTTCCAGCCTCAGGCACATATTGTCCGAATCTATCCCAACGCCTTCTCCTACAACCGGACCATCGAATCGGTGAAGCTGGACTACATCCGAGAAATCGGCGATGCGGCCTTCTTCGGCGCAATCAATTTGCGGACGGTGCAATTTGGCGTGTATCAGGCTGCGGAGCAGGAGTATGTGAATATTCTGGCGAACAGCTATGCCTCCGCTTCGGAAAGCTATTCCCAGACCGTGGGAATCGCTGCGTTCCAGGACTGCAAGTTCCTCCAGAACGTCAATCTTGAGTCGGAGTTCATTACCATGATTGGTGCCAATGCCTTTGCCAACTGCGCCACCGGCTCCGGTACGGAGCCGCTGCAGATTACGCTGGGCAAGAACATTATCAGCATCAGCGCCAGTGACGATGAACTGCGCAACGGTCAGATCAACACCGACGAGCAGAATATGAGCAAGGATTTTTCTGCCTGCTTTGCCGGTTCCAATATCGCTTCCTTTACGGTGGCGAAGGAGAATCCTTACTACAAATCTATTGAGGGCGTACTGTATTTCAATCCCACCGAGACAGAGGACGAGCTGTGGTTGGCGATTTATCCCAACCATAAGATGGATACATCCTTTACGCTGACAGATACGGGGGTGACCCGTGTGGCGGTGGGGGCCTTCGCCGGAGCGGAGTACCTGCAGCAGCTGACCATCGCAGGGGGCGTAAAGGTGGTCTGCGACCGGGCCTTTGAAAACGCCAAGATGTATGGCATCCAAATCGGCAGCGGCGTGAGCGCACTGGGTCATTCCGGTGACGTGGTGTCCGTGTTCAAGGGCTGCACCAACCTGAGCCATATTGATGTGGCGGCGGACAACCCCATCTACACCGATTTGGAGGGCGTGCTCTACAACAAGGACGTGACCCGGCTGATTAAGTATCCTCAGGCCAAGACCGGAAAGGACTATACCGCGCCCGAGACGGTGACGGCAGTGGCGGAGGAGGCGGTCTACAGCAACCCCTATATCCGCAGGGTCATGTTCCCGTCTCCCATTCAGTCCGTAGGTGCCCGTGCCTTCAACGGCAGCGGCAACCTATCGATCATCTACTTCATGACCGGTGCGGCACCCTTCGCAAGCAAGGAGGATTTGCAGAGCAGCTTTGCTTTTGTGACCAACAACTCCCGAATTATGGTCTGCTATGGTAGCGATGATCCCTCTTGGGAAAAGCTGGACGATGTATACTACTCCAAGGATACACCCCCTGTCCGGCTTTACTCCATCGAGAAGTTCGCCGGCTACCCGGAGGACAAAACCTCCACCGGCTACTATGCCTTCATGGTGGTGGACAAGGCCGGTACGCCTCTGAACGATGTCTATGTGGAGCTGAATGGCACCAAGGCTGACATCGGCGGCAACAATGCCGAGACCATCAAGACCCAGGCCGGTATCGCCATGTTCTACAATCTGGAATACGGCGTGCCCTATCAGCTCCGGGTCATCGATAATCAGGGCGAGTATTATCCCGTCATCAACGAGGAATTCTATCTGGACGAGGCCACCCGAATCTCCTACATTACCCTTTCCAGTGTGCCGGTGGTCTCCGGCATTAGCGTCAAGTACGAAAACGAGGCGGATTCTGCTATCTGCAGCGAGGATATACTGGGCGGACTGGTGGCAAGTCCCATACTGATGGGCGGAAAGAACAGAGTGGTGGACATCAACAGCCAGACCGCCAAGATTAACCGCTGGAGCGTCAAGGAAATGCAGATTCTGACCAGCATTGGTCTGGACGAGGGCTTCACCGTTCAGGGCTACCACCTGACGCAGGGTGACGTGGTGCTGCAGACTGTCAATGTCCAGCAGGAGCCGGACAAAATCACCAAGGTCACCATGGATAACAGCTACGAAGGAAAGCAACTGTATGAAATGACCATCGATGTACAGACGGAGACGCTGGTGGACGAAGAAGATATCTACATCGTTGTCGAGTTTGTAAACGACAAGGGCATTGCCGAGCAAATTCACACTAAGCTGAACATCCACGTCTTTACGCTGGACTGGTATCCTCTGGACTTGTCCTGGGCCACCGATGAGCTTAAGTTCACAATTGATGACAGCGTACCCTTCCTTGGCGGCGGCGAGCTGAAGCTGGCGGAAAAGTACACCCCGCCGGTCAGTGTAGGTGTCGGCGAGGACTTCTTCCGAATTGCCGTGGGCGGCAAGGTGGACGAAGAAATGCTGGGTGACAACTATGAGAAGAATCTGTCCGACGATCAGAGCTGGTCGGAGTATTTGGACAACCTGAAAAAAGGCAACCTCCCCAAATATGCGCTTTACGAGGACGAGCAGGAAAATAAAATCGGCCTGCATGTTGAGGGATATCTGGAAGTCAAATACAAAGGTATGACCGAGGACGGCGGACAGGACATTGATTACACAGGCGGAATCATCGGCACTCTGAAGTATTCTTACAGTGTGGGTACCACCATGCAGGTCTGGATTATTCCTGTCCGGCTGGAGTTGGAGTTCACTCTGGAGGGCAAAATGGAAGTCAAGCTGGTGTTCAATAATGTGACCGAGCAATTCACTCCGCCGGAAGTGGATCTGAAGCTTAAAGGCGAACTGGAGGCTTACGCCGGAGTGGGCTTTAAGCTGGCCTCTGTGGGCATCTATGGCAAAATTTCCACGGTACTGGTGATGGACTGCATCCCGTCGTTTGCCGTGCAGAAGTGGACCATGAGCGGCGATTTGGGCGCTTATGTGAAATACGATGGTCTGTTCGTGAAATTTAAGAAAACATGGTCGCTGTTCGAGGCACTGGGTGTGAACACCGAGTGGGTGCTGTATGAAGATGGTGTCTGGTTCCCGGAGGAGCAGACTGCCTCTACCTTCAGCCTGCGAGAGCTTTACGATGAAAGCAATTACCAGATTGCCGTCAGCGAGTACGACGGCACCGGAACCACTTCCCTGAGCGGTACGGCTGGCGAGGGGGCTTACGCCCAGATTGCTCCCAAGCATCTGCGAGTAGGGGATAAGATTTACATCGTCTATCACGATGATTGCAATGGTCGTAATGAGAAATACGATAAATATAATTACCAGAAGCTGGTCTATCAGGTCTACGATATCGAAGATGGCACCCTGTCTGAGCCGGTGATTTTGGACGACAATGGCTATGCCGACTGCGCCTTCGACGTGTGCTATGATGGACAGAATGCGGCTGTCGTCTACACCCAGCTCAATCGAAAGCTGGATGCCGATGATGCGGCGGCCATGGAGGAGGAAGACCCGGAGAAGTATGCGGAAGCCATGAAGGCCTATGTGGGGTCTATGGAGGTCAAGACGGCTCTCCTGACCGATGGAGCATTCTGCCCGGACGAAGCCCCCTTGACTCAGGATAGCTACTACGACATGAGTTTGCGTCTGGGTGTGGTCAACGGCAGTCTGACGGCAGTCTGGGTCCGCAACACCGCCAATTCCATGATGGGTAAGGTTGACAGCGAGCACCCGGCCTCCCTTTACTACAGCAGCTTCGTTGATAACACATGGACCGAGCCGGACCCGCTGATGGAGAACATTGGCACCATTACGGATCTGGAAATCGGTAACGATCAAGTGGCTTACATCACCGATATCAACAATGATTTGTTCACCATGGGCACTGACGGTGCCGAGGGCTATGCGGACCGGTTAATCACGGTGCTGGGCATGGATAAGCAGGTTGTTTCTGTGACTGCCGAGGCGGATGCCTATCACGACATTTCTCTGGTCAACGGACAGTGGACCTATTATCTGGAAAACAATTTGTATACCATGGATGCCAAGGCGCTGCTGAATGGGCCGGTGGCAGGTCTGCCAGAGGCCTACCAGCATATTCGGGATGCCGCAGGCAACGATAAGGCCATCGTCTATGTGATGGATACGGCGAATCAGCAGGACGAGACCACCGGGTCGAATCTGTTCGGCATCTTCTGCATTGACGGCCAGTGGAGCCAGCCGGTCCAGCTGACCGATTACAGCGACGGCGTTTATGTGTCCGCATTTGCGGTGGATGACGTGGACGGACAAATGCTGCTGTCGGTGTTGCAGTCGGAGCTGGTACCCGGCGGTGAGGGCTATGCCACCACTAACCGGTTCTCCACCGGTAAGGTCAGCTATCCCAGCGGTTATACTCTGACGGAGGTCCAGTCGGATCCGCTGACGGCGACCCCGGGCATGGATACGTCCATGCGGCTTTGGATTACCAATACCGGCTGCCAGATTTGCGATGCGGTACCGGTGCGCGTCACCTACAACGGTGCGAATCAGTTCGATGGTACTGCCGATCAGTTCTACGATGCCGAGGGCAATGCCGTCGATGGCGGTCTGCTTCCCGGCGAGAGCGGCTTTGTGGAGATCACCTTCAATGCCGGACAGCCCAGTGAGGCAGAATACATCGTCGAAACCGGCGGACAGCGGATGACGACCCGTCTGTGGTACAGCGATGCGGCAGTATTTGGCAAGCAGGTAAAAATCGGTGACCAACATTACATTCTGGCCTATGTGACCAATATGGGCCATCTGCCTGTAGACGGCGCACTGACTGCCAGCTGTCAGAAGGAGACGTTGTCCCTTCACGAGCCGCTGGAGTACGGCGATGTTCAGTATTTCACCATCCCCCTGACGGAACAGTCTGGCGATATGGTGTTGCTGTCGATTGACGAGGATCAGGAGCACAGCGTCACCAACAACGAGGCAAAAATCAGCCTTGCCTCCACCGACGAGACTGTCCCCAGTCTGGACTCCATGTATGTGTGGGTGTCCCCAACTACTGCACAGCTGGACCGTTCGAAGCTGCAGGACTTGGTGGTTTCCTTTGATGATGGCTACGCCCTGCAGGATGTTACCATTGGCAGTGACGTGTACACCGAGTCCGATGGACTGTACACGGTCAGCGGCAACAAGATTACCTTCAATGGGCAGCTTCTGGCGGATACCTATGAAAACGGCACTTACGAGCTGCAGTTGCGGTTTGATGCCGAAATGGCGGCCTCCACCATAACGCTGAAGATTACTCAAACCCATCTGATTACATGGGATGTGGAGGGTGTGCGGCAGGAGGCGTGGCTGGAAGTCGGCACACTGCCTGAGGCTCCCACGGCCCAGAAGGCTTCTGACGAGCGCTACAGCTATACCTTTGCCGGCTGGGATTACGACGGCGACGGCATGGCGGATGCGGTTGTGCCGGTGGAGCAGGCGCAGACTTATACCGCTCTGTTTACCGCTGAGCCGATTCCCTACACTGTGACGTGGAAGATTCCCGGTCAGCCGGATCATTGGCAGACCTATGCCTATGGCGAGGTGCCGGTGTACGATGGGGCGACTCCGGAAATGGCCCCCACGGATATGTATACCTATGCCTTTACCGGCTGGAGCCCGGAAATTGTTCCGGTCACGGCAGATGCCACTTACACCGCTCAGTTTGCGCAAAGCGTTAGAAAGTACATCATCACCACGGTGGTGGATGGCACCTCCACTCAGATGGAAGTGGAGTATGGGGCAACACCAAAACTGGAGACGCCCTCCAAGGCATCCGATGCCCAGTACCACTATGAGTTCATCGGTTGGACCCCGGAAATTCGGGCCGTCTATGGCGACCAGCTTTACACCGCTCAGTTCCAGTCGATTCTCAGAGCGTACACGGTCACATGGATTGTAGAAGGCGTGGCCACCGAGCAGATTTGCTCCTACGGCACTCTGCCTACCTACGACGGCACGCCTTCCAAGTCCGGCGATGCCCAGTATACCTATGTGTTTACCGGTTGGGATAAGGAGGTTGCCACCGTTACCGGCGATGCGGTCTATACCGCCGTGTTCACCCCTAGCGTAAATGTCTATACGATTACATGGGTCGTGGGTAATATGCGCTATGAGCAGTCCTGCCCCTACGGCCAGGTGCCGGTGTTCAATGGCTCCACGGATTGCGCTCCGGACGATTACTACAGCTATACCTTCACCGGTTGGGATAAGGAAATCCAGCCCTGTACCGGTGATGCGGTGTATACCGCACAGTACGAGGCCACGGAGATTCTGATTCCGGCCATCACGCCCATGTATCCGACGCTGGCTTTTGAGGGCGAAATTCAGTACAATGTCTACTTCACGGTGGAGAACATGGACCAGATTACCCTTGAAGACATGGGCCTGCTGGTGTTCGCTACCAGAGATGCCACCGGAACCTACGATACGGCGATTGAGGTCATCCCCGGTGCGATTCGCAGCGGTGATGCGTATGTGGTCCATACCAGCGGCATCCCCACCAAAATGCTAGGCGATACTATCTATTTCAAGGTCTACGCCAGACAGCCGGATGGCTCCTATGTCTATAGTAACATTCTGGGCTACAATGCGGTGGCTTACGCCAACGACATCCTGAACAGCTCCAGCGCTACCGCCAAGGCTAAGGCCCTGATGGTCGCTATGCTGAACTACGGTGCCGCTGCGCAGGTCCAGTTCAACTACAAGACCGACTCTCTGATGAACGCCAACCTGACCGCCGCCCAGAAGGCTCTGGTCAAGGCTTACGACGCTTCCATGGTCGATGACGTGGTCAGCGTGGACAGCTCCAAGGTGGGCAAGTTCGTTCATAACGGCGGTTACACCCGTATTTATCCCTCCGTGTCCTTCGAGGGTGCGTTCGCAATCAACTACTACTTCGTGACCAAGAACACACCTTCCTCCGCACCCACCTTCTACATCTGGAATTCCGCTACTTATAATAGCGTCAGCACCCTGACTGCCGAGAATGCTACCGGCACGCTGAAGCTGAGCCAGAGTGGAACTGAGTGGGTAGGCGCAGTCTCCGGCATCGCCGCAAAGGAGATTGACCAGACCTACTATGTGGCCGCCGTCTACACCGTGGGCAGCACCACCTACTACAGCCCGGTCATCGCCTACAGCCTGGGCGCATACTGTGAGGAGCAGGCCTCCCTGGGTAACGACTTCGGTGCCGCTACCGCTGTCTACGGCTACTACGCCAAGGCCTACTTTGCTTAATGCATAATGCATAAAGCATAATTCGCACATCCAAAACAACGAAAGCCACGGGCCTCGCCCGTGGCTTTCAATTTACAGTTCTTCCTCTTGCGTGATTGAAGCGATTGCGTTATAATAGATGTATTATCAGGAGGTGCAAAATGGCAAAATTATATTTCAAGTATGGTGCAATGGGTTCAAGTAAAACTGCACAGGCTCTGATTACAAAATACAATTATGAAGAAAATGATATGAAGGTTTGGCTTTTAAAACCCAGTGCCGATATTCGGGATGGTATAGATATCTTGCGTAGTCGGATTGGATTGCAGGCGCAAGTAGATATTGCCCACCGAGATACGGATATCTATAACCGCTTCCGTCACCGATATGCTGGAAACTGTAATGCGATTATCGTGGATGAATGCCAATTTCTCCTCCCGACTCAGGTGGAACAATTGCGTCAGATTGTCGATGATTTCGATGTGCCGGTAATGTGCTTTGGATTGCGGACAGATTTTCTGACTAGATTATTTCCTGGTAGTATGCGATTGATGGAATTAGCTGACTGCATCGAGGAAATAAAGACGATGTGCGACTGTGGGGCAAAGGCCACCGTCAATGCTAGAATTTGTGATGGATATATTGTTACCGAAGGTGCGCAGGTTGTGCTGGGGGGAAATGATAGCTACATTGCAATGTGTCACAGGTGTTACACTAGTGGCATTCGGGAACGGCGCACGATTAAGCTCCATGGCCAAAACTGATAAAATTTCAGGATGACATTACTATGATACAAGTTGCCTGCATCGACATTTTACAATTAGATGATGATATCTACAGTCATCTATATGAGGTGGCATCTGAACCTCGAAAACTAAGAGCAAATCGATATCTCCAAAAGGATGACAAAATTCGCTGCGTGGCTGCGGATGCCCTTTTGAGGTTTGCCGTGAAGCAGACATTAAATATTACTGATTTTACCGTAGATTATCACAAAAACGGTAAACCCTATTTGAAATATCACACGAATTTTCATTTTAATTTGTCACATTCAGGTCGTTGGGTAGTAATTGCCTATGGTTCCAGTCCTGTGGGAATTGATGTACAGGAGTGTCGAGCTGTTTGTATTGAGGGAATCACCAAACGCTTTTTTACCGCAGATGAGCAGACCTATGTATTTAACGAAACGGAAGGCTGTATGATTGACCGCTTTCTTCGTGTATGGACGGGTAAAGAAAGCTATGTAAAATTTGACGGCCTGGGACTGCGTAGGTCGCTTGATTCTTTTTCTGTTTTTGATCAATTACCTGTTAATTTTTATACTACATTTTTGAACGATGCCTGTATGACGTTATGTACAACAGAAGTAAATCATTCTATTGTTATGATAACTCCACAGCAATTATTAAATCGTTAATATTATCAGTTTCTATCATTAACGCATAGTGTAAATTGAAAGCCACGGGCGAGGCCCGTGGCTTTCGTTATTTTGGATGTGCGAATTATGCTTTATGCATTATGCATTAAGCAAAGTAGGCCTTGGCGTAGTAGCCGTAGACAGCGGTAGCGGCACCGAAGTCGTTACCCAGGGAGGCCTGCTCCTCAC
>JAZQIN010000097.1:0-2916 GCA_045541155.1 Faecousia sp. | reverse complement strand
AATGCAGAATGCAAAATGATTGTATTTCCTTCGGAAATGATTGAAATTATCGGCGTAGCCGATACTATTCATTCTGCATTATGCATTATGAATTCTGCATTGCAGCGCGTATGCGCTGCTAAGCTAAACGATAATTTACCGTAATCAGTCCTTGTGGGATTCCTTCAGTGCTCTCTGGCCAATGTCGGAGCGGCAGTAGGCGTTGGCGAACTTGACGCCGGCGGAGAGCCGGTAGGCGGCGGCGATGGCCTCCTCAAGGGTGGAACGGACGGCGGTGGTGCCGGTGACCCGTCCGCCGGAAGTGACCAGCTTGCCGTCCTCCAGCTTGGCACCGGCCACGAAGGTGGCGGCGGCAGCACGGTCGGACATGGTCAGCCGGTAGCCCTTTTTGTAGCTTTCGGGGTAGCCGCTGGATGCTTTGACCACGCAGCAGGCGTGTTTCTTGGAGAACCGGACAGGGGTCTTGGACAGCGTGCCGTTGGTGCAGGCCATCATGACGGTCAGCAGGTCGCTCTTCATCAGGGGCAGGACAACCTGCGTCTCCGGATCGCCGAAGCGGCAGTTGTACTCAATCACCTTGGGGCCGTCTTGCGTGAGCATCAGGCCGAAGTACAGGCAGCCCTTGAAGGTGCGCTTTTCCTTCTTCATGGCACGGATGGTGGGCAGGAAAATTTCCGCCATGCACTGCTTGGCGATTTCCTCGGTGTAACAGGGGTTGGGGGCGATGGTGCCCATGCCGCCGGTGTTCAGACCGGTGTCGTTATCGCCGGCACGCTTGTGATCCATGGAGGATACCATGGGGCGCACCACTCGACCGTCGGTGAAGGCCAGAACGGTGACCTCAGGGCCTTCCAGAAACTCCTCGATGACCACCGTGGAGCCGGACTTGCCGAATTTGGCGTTGGCCATCATGTCGGAGACGGCCTCGGCGGCCTCCTCTCTGGTCTGGGCGATGATGACGCCCTTGCCCAGCGCCAGACCGTCGGCCTTGATGACCGTAGGGATGGGTGCGGTTTTCAGGTACTCCAGCGCCGCGTCCAGCTCCGTGAAGATTTCATAGGCGGCGGTGGGGATGCCGTATTTTTTCATCAGGTTCTTGGCGAAGGCCTTGCTGCCCTCGATGATGGCAGCGTTGGCGGTGGGGCCAAAGCAGGGGATGCCAATCTCATTCAGCCGGTCCACGCAGCCCATGACCAGCGGATCATCGGGGGCGACCACGGCATAGTCGATGGCGTTTTCCTTTGCGAAGTTGACGATGCCGTCGATGTCGGTGGCACCGATGGGAACGCAGGTAGCGTCGGCGGGAATGCCGCCGTTGCCGGGAAGGGCGTAAATGGTCGTAACGTCAGTATTTTTCTTCAAAGAACGGATGATGGCATGCTCTCTGCCACCACCGCCCACGACGAGCAGATTCATAGTATAGATACCTTTCTTGTTTGTAAGATATGAGATACGAGATATGAGATACGAGATATTGCTAGTCGGTACAGGTTTTTATTGATGAGGTGAGCATGAGTAAAAGCTCTCGGCAATCGTTGTGTAGGGATTGATAAATTTGATTTGGGATGTAGTCACAACTATTCAGCAGGTCAAGCCAGTACAGCGTTTCCGCGGATTCCTTTTTTGCGATTTGCAGTTTTGCCACAAAATCCTTGCGGCTGCTGCCGTAAATGGCCTCTGCGATGTTCGCACCGATGCTGGTACCGCTACGAAGAATCTGTTTAGACATGACAAATTCGTGTTTCTCGTGAGAAAGGAATTGATACAGCCGAACGATTCTTTTAGCGAAAGCCATACTTTTTTGCTTCAAAATGCTGTCTTTTGACACGATTTCATCTCTCCCCTTATTGCCAAAATAGAGATATGAGATAGAAATATCTCGTATCTCATATCTCATATCTCGTATCTTGGACTTAGTGGTGGAACAGGCGCATGCCGGTGAAGGCCATGGCGATGCCGTTCTTGTCGCACTCGGCGATAACCAGATCGTCACGGATGGAGCCGCCGGGCTGTGCGATGTACTTGACACCGGAAGCGACACCACGCTTGACGGAGTCGGGGAAGGGGAAGAAAGCGTCGGAGCCCAGAGCCACGGCGTCACGGGAATCCAGCCATGCACGCTTCTCCTCGGCAGTCAGGGGCTCAGGACGGACGGTGAAGTAGTTCTGCCAGATGCCCTCGGCGCAGACATCCTCCTCGTTGCCGTTGATGTAGCCGTCGATCACGTTGTCACGGCCGGGACGGCCCAGGTCGGGACGGAAGGACAGATTCAGGGTCTTGGGATGCTGACGCAGGAACCAGGTATCGGCCTTGCCGCCGGCGAGTCTGACGCAGTGGACACGGCTCTGCTGACCGGCACCTACGCCGATGGCCTGACCATCGTAAGCGAAGCAGACGGAGTTGGACTGGGTGTACTTCAGGGTAATCAGGGAAATAATCAGGTCAATCTTGGCAGACTCAAGTCGGATCGTAGCCATGTCGTTCTGTGGGCCAAGGAGTTGACCAGGAAGGTTGTCTTCCTAAGACCGCTTGGCCTCCGACTTGGCTCTGTCCGATGTCTGCGACGAGCTGACCGCCAAGCTGATCGCCCCCGAGGTTTCCGACGGTGTCATCGCCCCCGGCTACACCGACGAGGCCCTGGCCATCCTGAAAAATAAGCGCAAGGGCAGCTACAACGTGGTCGCCATTGACCCCAATTATGTTCCTGATGCCCAGGAGCGCAAGCAGATCTTCGGCATCACCTTCGAGCAGGGCCGGAACAACTTCAAGATCGGCGAGCATCTGCTGGAAAACATCGTTACCGCCAACAAGGAGCTCCCCGAGAGCGCCAAGATCGACCTGATCGTTTCCCTGATCACCCTGAAGTACACCCAGTCCAACTCCGTCTGCTTCGCTTACGACGGTCAGGCCATCGGT
>JAZQIN010000096.1:0-3698 GCA_045541155.1 Faecousia sp. | reverse complement strand
GAGTGGGTGCCCAGGAATTTTGCTTCAAATTATGTGGTAAAAACCGCAGGAATACTGGATGTATTTCAAGGTTTTTATAAGCATAAGTTGGAGCAAAAGAACGGGCACTTCGCCGAAAGGGAGTTTTTAGAGGTGCCCGGTTGTATTTCCTTAAGAAATGATTATGAATTGTCGGCAAAGCCGACACATTCATTCTGCATTTTGCATTTTGAATTTTGCATTGCAGTGCGTCAGCACTGCAATAAACGATAATTTACCTGAACCAAGGAGGAAAATACACATGATTAACCAAACCGCTTATGAATTAGGCTCCAACCGTTCCTGCATCCGGGAACTATTTGAGTACGGTTGTCGCCGTGCCGCTGAAGTGGGCCGTGAAAACGTCTACGACTACAGTCTCGGTAACCCCTCGATTCCGGCCCCGTCGGCGGTGGATCAGGCCATCCGGGACATTCTGACCGATACCCCCTCTCTGGCGGTCCATGGCTATACCTCTGCCATTGGCGATCTTGCCACCCGTCAGGCCATCGCCGATGACCTGAACGCCCGATATGATGCCGGCGTCCGGCCCGAGGATTTGTTCATCGGCTGCGGTGCCGCACCGGAGCTGGTGGCGGTATTCCGGGCACTGACGATGCCCGGGGCGGAGGTGCTGGCGGTGGCTCCCTACTTCCCGGAGTACAAGCCCTTCGTGGAAGGTGCCGGAGCGACTTTGAAGGTTGTACCCCCGGATGTACCCGGTTTCCAGATTCGTCTGGAGGCGGTGGAGCAGATGCTCTCCGCGCATACCGTCGCCATCATCCTCAACTCCCCCAACAATCCTGCCGGTACCGTCTACACCCGCAAGACCCTTGAGGATTTGGCGGCACTGCTGGAGCGGAAAGCCAGCCAGTTCGTTCATCCCATCTACATCGTAGCGGATGAGCCTTACCGGGAGCTGGTCTACGGCGGTGTGGAGGTACCCTTCATCCCCACCATCTACCGGGATACCATCGTGTGCTACTCCTACTCCAAGTCCCTGTCCCTGCCCGGCGAACGAATCGGTTATGTTTATGTGCCGGAAAAGGCCACTGACCACGAGGCCCTCTATGCCGCCATCGCCGGTGCATCCAGAGCCGCCGGACACGTCTGCGCCCCCAGCCTGTGGCAGAAGGTGATTGCCCGGTGCGCCGGCCTGCGTCCGGATCTGGATGCCTACGACCGGAATCGGAAGGCTCTTTATGAGGGTCTGGTAGAGCTGGGCTATGAGGTTGCCAAGCCCGATGGAGCGTTCTACCTGTTCATCAAGGCTCCCGGCGGC
Organism: Faecousia sp.; assembly: GCA_045541155.1. Lineage (GTDB taxonomy): Bacteria > Bacillota > Clostridia > Oscillospirales > Oscillospiraceae > Faecousia. Next base: position 2,398 of record JAZQIN010000096.1, on the reverse strand, counting down.
GATGCCAACGCCTTCTCCGAGAAGGCCAAGCAGAAGGATCTGCTGGTGGTCCCCGGCGACGGCTTCGGTTGCCCCGGCTATTTCCGGGTCTGCTACTGCGTCAGCTACGAGCAAATCGTCAAGAGTCTCCCTGTATTCGCCCAGCTGATTTGATGCGCAAATAATAAGGAAAGGGGTCAGGCTCACCGCCTGACCCCTCAGAGTGTCGAAAAAGTGTTATCTTGCAGTAAATTATCGTTTAGCGGTGTAACAGTACGCACCATCCCTTGGCCCCCTCTGACGAGGGGGCTGGCAAAAATCTTTGATTTTTGACTGGGGGAGAGAAAAAAAGCAACGTTTTCTCTCCCTCCGAGCCGCCGTTCGGCGGCCCACCTCCCTCATCAGAGGGAGGCTTTGGGTGCGGCGCTTAAGCCGGTAAACAATAATTTATAGTTCTTTGACACGCTCAGGGGTCAGGCTCACCGCCTGACCCCTGCATTATATTATCTTCTTCCGGTGAGCTTCTCCCGGAGGAGCCGCTTGGACCGGGCATCCAGCGTATTGACGGTAGTACGCAGCAGCGCCGCCCACTCCGATGCGGTCATCAGTCCGGTGCCGCTCCGAATCAGGTAGGTGCATTCGCTCATCCGCAGCCGCCCGAACCGCTTAGCGAAGGTCTTATCGATTCCCAACGCCAGTGCGTAGGGAGCCAAATCGTAGAAATAATTGGGATTGGATTTCAGTAGCCGTTGCAGCTCCTGCTTGCTCACGGTGCGCATATGCCGCCGCAAACCGGAAATCTGCTTCCGGGCCTGCTGGCCCAGTTCTGTACGTTTGCCACCGTAGGCCAGCGCCAGTCCGGAAAGCGTCTGGAACAGGATTTGGATTAGGGCATTGAGCCACTCTCCAGACCAGATTCCCAGCACCAGCCAAAATGCCCCACAAACCATTGCCGCCTTCACCGGCATCCGATGCCGCAGTGGCAAATACCGTCCGCCAGTCTGGATAATCAGCGCCAGCACCGTCAGCAGGCTTGCCAGCAGAAACCGGAGGAAGCCGGAATAGGGCACAAACGCACCAGCCATGGCGACACCGCTGAACAGCCCGCCCAGTGCGCAAATACCCCGGAACAAATAGGGATTTCCGGAGTTTTTCCGGTAAACATCCTTCAAACGGGGAGATTTTTTTGCCATTCGGCGGCAAAGCTCCGCATAGCGGTAGCTGGTGCCGTCCACGATACGTCGATGTCCGAACAGCTCCTTATAGCATTTATTTTCGTAGGCACTGCGCTCGTTGCCCATGTCCATCCGCTTGTGCAGCAGCACCCGTCCGCTATCCTCCACCTGAATCCGCACATAGCCCAACTGTGCCCATGTGACCACCAGCATGGTCAAATCCACACCGGCACCAGTGTACCACAGACCGGTCTCACCGGCTGTGACTCCGTCGGGAGCGGAGGCCCGGGACGGTCCACGGCGGAAAGAGGGCCGCATAGTCAGAAGATAATAGGCTGCCGCCACGACGATTGTCAGGACAATCAGCATATCCATCAGTCCCAGCACCCAAGCGGTCCGTTCCGCCTGGGGGAACAGTGTGCCGTCAACCGGCAGCCGCAGGCTCAGGGTTTCGTTGTCCTTCAGTGGCTGGAGGTTGTGCATGGTGATTTGATTTTCATCACAGGCAATGCGCAGCAACTCGCCCACATCCTGCTGGTAGTAGCCGCTGATTAGCTGCGGCTCAGTGGTAAAGGTACCGGGCAGGGTGACGGTGGCAGAAAAATCCTCGATAGGAAAGGGAAAACCGGACAAAAGCTGCAAATCCAGCAGCATTCCCTCCTCCTCGGTGGAGGAGACAACCGCCGGAAGGTTGTAGCGAATGGTTATGGAGCAGGTACCAGCCTTACCGCCGGTGATTTCCTTCAGGGAGACCATCCGGGAATTAGCAGCGGAGAAAACCGTAGCAGGGCTACCATTGAGGGTCACATCCTCCGCCGCCTTGGGCACCGGGAATACCGGTGACGGTTCATTCTCCTGATAGACCAGCGTAGCGGTGATGGTGACAGCGCAGCTGCTATCGGCCTGAACCCGTGCATCGCAGCTGACCTGCGAAGCGGAGCTGGTGGCGGATACGGTCACTACCAATGCGCCACAGCACAACAAAAGCAATAACATGATGGCGGCTCGTTTCATATCTGCCCACCTTTCGACAAAGTTCTGTTATCCGATTTTATCACGCGAGGACAAAAAATGCAAGCCGCATTCCATATCCCATAAGATGGTAAATTATTGTTTAGCGGTGTAAGATTGCTCCGCACCAAACTTGGCTCTCCCTCTGGGAGAGCTGGCAAAAATCTTTGATTTTTGACTGAGAGGGTGTCAAAACAATGATAGGACACCCTCTCCGCCCAGTGTGCGCACTG
>JAZQIN010000095.1:0-7629 GCA_045541155.1 Faecousia sp. | reverse complement strand
CATTGTGAGATACAGTTCTGGTCTCCTCGCCACAAACCATACAGATGGGATCGCAGTCATTGAAGTAGACGTGATCGCCGGGAACCTTGATGCTCATCATGGTCAGAGGCATGCCGGTAGCATTCTCATTATCCCAGCAGCCGTTACAGTAAGAGCAGGTCCAGTACTCGATGTTACCGTCCCAGGTCTGGCAGTCGGTACCAGCCTTAGCTTCCACGTGAGTCATGTTGTGTGCTGCGTCGGGGTTGGTCAGCTCATAGCAGTTCATGCAGTAAGCGTCGCAAGCGTAGAAGTACTCGTGGTCTGCCATAGGCAGCTTAACTGCCATCAGGTTGGTGTTCAGAGTGCAAGCCTCATCCAGCCATGCCTGGCCGCAAGCCTCGCAGAACCAGTACTCGATGTTACCGAGTTCGGTGCAGGTTGCTTCCTTAGCCTCAACGTGAGTGATCTCACCGTGAGCGGCGGGAGTGATAACAGCCTTCAGGTTGGTGCTCAGAGTACCCTCTGCATCCAGCCATGCGTAGCCGCAAGCCTCGCAGGTCCAGTACTCGATGTTGCCTTCCTCGTAGCAGGTAGCTGCCTTAGCTTCCACGTGAGTCAGCTCAGCGTGTGCCATGGGCAGAATAACTGCCTTCAGGTTGGTGTTCAGAGTGCAAGCCTCATCCAGCCATGCCTGGCCGCAAGCCTCGCAGAACCAGTACTCGATGTTACCGTTCTCGAAGCAGGTAGCTGCCTTAGCCTCAACGTGAGTGATCACATCGTGGAAGCAGACATCCAGCTCTTCGTGGCTGTAGGTGTAGTCGTCAACCAGCTCGAACTGAGAGTTCAGGGCCTCCTCATAGGTCTTGCTCAGACCCAGGGACAGGGTGACGGACAGGTTGGGGTTAGCTTCCAGAACTTCCTCGCTGAAGTAGATACCGCAGATGAAGTCCTCAACGGAGGTGCAGATATCCACGTAGCTGAAGTCGAAGCCAGCAGTGGTGATAACAGGGTAGACAACGCCTTCCTGAACGGTGAAGCCATCCAGAGGAATCACGACCCAGTCGCCGAAGTCAGCGTAGTAGCCAGCCAGGTAGCAGCCGTCGCCGACGAAGCTGCCGCCTTCGATACCCTCCAGCTTCACGAAGAAGTCGGTGGTGTACTCAGCGTAGCCGTTAGCTGCAGCCTCTTCAGGAGTATCCAGAGCGATGAACTCCATAGCGACCTGCATATTGAAGGGATCGGTGCTGGTGGTCAGCTTTGCGTTGGGCAGAACATCCAGCAGGTCATAGACATAGTGCTCTTCGTTAATAGTCATAGCACCCAGGTTCTTGACCTCAGCACTGGGCAGTTCGGGGATGTTGGTGTACTCTTCACCGTTGACGGTGATGGTCTGCCAGTAAGCAACATACTCCTTAACATTCTCAGCAGTGTAAGAACCGGAGTTGACCACCAGGGAAACGGTGTCAGAGACTTCGATAGCGCCTTCGATGGTGCCAGTGGTGTTCACGGTAACGCCGGGCAGAGTGTAGCCGCCGACAGTGTAGTCGTAAACATCAAATGCAACAGCATCGGTGGTGATGTTGGTGTTGCCCTCCAGAACGGTGTTGCCACAGTTGTTGGACAGAGCATACAGAATGTGATCGGTGTTGTCCACCAGGTTCACATCGATCAGAGTCAGGTTAGCGTAGTTCTGGATCAGAACCTTGACTTCTTTGCTGCCCTCGATGGTGTCAACGGAGGTCAGAGTACCATTCTTGATGGTAACATTGTTGTCCTTCAGGATCTGCAGGCCCAGGGTAGTAGTACCGGTGGAGCCGACAGTCTCGTTAACAGTGTAGGTGTAGCCACCCAGGTCGATGGTGATATCCTTGTCAATAACAACACCAGCGCCGGTAGCATCGCCCAGCAGGGTGACAGTTGCGCCAGCCTCAGCAGCCTCAACTGCTGCAGCCAGGGAAACATACTTGGTTTCGCCGATGGCAGCAACATAAGAAATTGCGCTCAGAACATACAGACCGTCCTCACTAATCCAAGCGTAGCCATCAACGGTCTCGTAGATGTTGGAAACACTCTTGACGGTAGAACCCTTAGCATTGTAATCACTAAAGCTTACAGTGCCGGTCAGGGTGCCGCCATTGATGACGGTCTCAGCAACGGCAAAGTGGCCGCCGGTGGAGACGCTGGCAAGCTCGCCGGACAGCTCGCCGCCGTTAATGGTGACAGTGCCGCCGTAGTTGACAACAGCAGTACCAACAGTCTTGTTGTTGGTAGCGGTGATCTTGCCGCTTTCCATAGTGAAGGAGCCGCCCTTGGTCTCGACGCCGTAGCACTTAGCCCACAGTTCGCCGGTACCAATGCTATCCTTCAGGGTCAGGTCGCCGCCGTCAACAATGAAGGCGTACCAGTTGGCCTTGCCGTCATCGGGTCCGGTCAGCTTCTTACCGTTCAGATCAACGGTGACTTCACCGGTGACCTTGATGCTCTCAGTCAGAGCAATATCAGTCAGCAGCTTGACCTCGCCGCCAACAGCAACAGCCTCAGCCAAAGTGTCGTATGCATCGCCATTAGCTTCAGCAACGCCAGTCAGCTTGGGTAGGATAACGCTCTTCAGGTTAGTGCTCAGAGTACCCTCTGCATCCAGCCATGCGTAGCCGCAAGCCTCGCAGTACCAGTACTCGATGTTGCCCTCTGCCTCATAGGTAGGAGCCTTAGCTTCCACGTGAGTCAGCTCGCCGTGAGCCATGGGCAGGATGACTGCCTTCAGGTTGGTGTTCAGGGTGCACTCAGCATCCAGCCAAGCCTGACCGCAAGCCTCGCAGTACCAATATTCAATGTTACCTTCCTCGAAGCAGGTAGCAGCCTTAGCCTCAACGTGAGTAATCTCGCCGTGAGCCATGGGCAGGATGACTGCCTTCAGGTTGGTGTTCAGGGTGCACTCAGCATCCAGCCAAGCCTGGCCGCAATCAGCGCAGTACCAATGCTCAATGTTGCCTTCCTCATAGCAGGAAGCAGCCTTAGCCTCCACGTGAACGATCTCACCGTGAGCCATGGGCAGGATGACTGCCTTCAGGTTGGTGTTCAGAGTCTTATCAGCATCCAGCCAAGCCTGGCCGCAATCAGCGCAGTACCAATGCTCGATGTTGCCTTCCTCATAGCAGGAAGCAGCCTTAGCCTCCACGTGAACGATCTCACCGTGGACGGGCTCGACAAACTCCCAGCACATCCAGCACTGGCCGCCCAGGCAGGGCTCATCCAGCTGGTGCTCGCCGGTAGCGGGATACTGCTTGCCACAGCCGTAGACACATTCGCCGTCAACGGAGCAGGCAGCGTAAGAGCCATTCTCGTGCTCGTAGATGTACTCCAGAGCCTCGCCGCAGTAGATACAGGTGCCGGGGCCACACAGAGGTGCCAGAGAATTGCCATCCTCATCGTAGCCGTAGGAGTGATCCCAGGGATAGATAGCATTGCCGCAGTAGATGCAGTTAGCTTCCTGGCAAACAGGAGTGCCCTCGGGACGCTCGCAGCTGCCATCGCCATAGGAGATCTCGTCGCACAGCTCGCAATCTACATCAGCGCAGGCGGGAGTGCCCTCAGGACGGACGTGCTCGCCGTTGTAGTACATCCAAGCGGGGTTCAGCTCATTGGAGGTGTCGGTGTTGCTGCGGAAGTAAGCGCCGCAGTCCTCGCAGATCCAGTAAGCGGGGTGGCCTTCCTCCTGGCAGTTAGCAGGAACGACGGCCTCAACGAAGGTGGTCAGGTTGTGGGGAGTATCCCAACGGAACTCTTCACAAACATTACATTCGTTGTCGCAGTTGTCGTCGTAGGTGTGAGCAGCAGGAACAACAACGCTCATATGGTTGGTGATCTGAGTCAGAGCCTCGTCTGCCCAGACAGTCTCACAAGCCTCGCAGTACCAGTGCTCGATGTTACCGTTCTCGGTGCAGGTTGCAGCAGTAGCCTCAACGTGTACCAGAGCATGGGTAGCTTCAGCCTTAATGACATTCTTGGAGTTGGTGATCTGAGTCAGAGCCTCGTCTGCCCAGTAGGTCTCACAAGCGTCGCAGTACCAGTAAGCGGTATTGTAGCAGGACTCAGCAACAGCTTCGATGTTGTGGGTAGCCTCTGCCTTGATGACACTCAGCTGGTTAGAAACCTGAGTGCACGCCTCGTCCAGCCAGCAAGCGCCGCACTCGGAGCAAGCCCAGTGCTCGATATTGTAGCAGGACTCAGCAACATGCTCAACAGTGTGAGCCAGAGGAGCGATCTCAACTTCAGCGTTCACTTCGCCGCAGTACTGACACTCAGCGACAGTCTTAACGCCTGCTTCGCCGCAGGTAGCGTCCTTGGTGATGGTTTCGCTCTCGCCTGCGTGGTTACATACAGCCATGAAGGAGTAGGTATCAGCACCGTCATTCTTAACCTTGTTCAGGACGGTGGAGGTGCTTGCCACATAGCTGGTGTAGGATTCAGTGAAGGTACCACCGTAGATGGTGACGGTATTGTCAGCGCCATTGCCGGTACAAATGCCCTCGATGGTAACATCACCGCTGATGTAAGAGGTGCCCTTGTAGTTACGGAATGCATACTTCATCTCAGAGGAATCGCCCTTGATGATCGTAGCATCGCCGGACAGGTAAGCCTTAGCACCGCTGTCGCCATTGACCAGAACCTCAGAGCAGGAGGTCAGGGAAGTAGCGGAACAGGTATTGTTGGCGATCAGACCGCCGGTCATAATGAAGGTAGCGGGATGTTTAACATTACTGCCATCCACGTACTGGCCAACAACCACACCGCCGCAGGAAGAACCGGTACCGGTAGTATCGTTGCCGGAGATCTCACCACCGGTCATAGTAAAGGTGCCACCGACGATACGAACGCCAGCGCCTTCGGTCATAGAATGGCAGTCCTTAATGGAGCTGGTACCGCCGAAGGTGACATTTGCTACCTGGCAGTACAGAGCAGCAATGGGAGCGTTACACTGAGAAATCTCAGTATCCATAATGGTTGCGGTTGCATCCCAAACAAAGAGCGCAGCGCCGCCGCCATTGGTAGAACCATCGCCCTTACCGGCAGTATTGCCGATGAAGGTGGAATCACTGACATTCACGACGGACTTGTTATTCGCATAGACCGCACCGCCGTTGTAAGCGTTACAACCGCTGAAATCACAGCTGCTGATGTTGTAGGTAGTGAGGTTACCGTACAGAGCACCGCCAATGTTATTGTCGGCAGTACAATCGGTAAAATCACAGCCGTCCAGGGTAATAACAGAAGAGTTGGTACCCAGGATCGCACCGCCACGGTTGTCAGCGTAGCAGCCGTCAATGACACAGTCGGTCATATTGATGGTCTGCTTTGCAGATGTGCAGATCACACCGCCGTCGTTGGTTGCGTGGCAATTGGTAAAGGTGGTGTCTTCAATATTAAAAGTGTTATTAGCTGCGTTGACATAGATGGCACCACCGTCCTTTGCGGTGAAGTTCTCAATGGTACAACCCTTGATGTTGATACCGTTGGTAACAATACCACCAACGGACAGCACGCCACCGTTGTTGGTGTTGGTCACCAGAGAGCCATCAATAGCCACGTCATACATATTGAAGCCGCCGGGGTTGCCATAGGTGCCCTTCCAGAAGCCGGCAACAGCACCCTGGATGTTGTACTGGGGAACCAGCTTACCGGTACCCTTACAGTCAACGATGGTGACCTCTGCGCCGTCAGACAGACGGAAGAATCTTGTGCTGGCATTGCCCTTCAGCTCGTGACCGTGCAGGCAAATGGTCAGCTTGGTGTTGGGACCAAGCTCGTTGTTCTCGGTAGTGTACAGACCGCCCAGAGTAGCATCCTGAGTCAGGCAGAAGTAGGCAGTGGTGCCAATTGCATTTCTCAGGGGAGTAACCGTGCCGTTCCAATCGGTCCACTCCACATCTGCGCCGGCATAGTGGGCAGATGCGTGGGTTTCGCCAGCAGCAACAACTGCTGCTTCTTCTTCAACAGCTTCAACAGCTGCCGGAGTTTCTGCGGATACTTCTTCTTCGGTTGCGTAGACGCTTGCTGCGTTCCAGGGCATCAGACCGATGACCATGAACAGCGCAACAGCCAGGCTAAGCAACCGCTTCAACATAGTGTCCATATTGCGTTTGTTTCCTCCTAAAATTTTTTGATGTTGGTACACCTTCTGGCTTCTCCTGCTTCCTCCGCTCCAAAGACTCCCCTGTGTAAGGAGAGCTGTCAAGAATCTGTGATTCTTGCCTGAGGGGTTGTTCGAAAAATGCACCAGTCACCCACTTTGTTCGTGACTATACATTGCCTAACATTCCCTCCGTCACGGCTTCGCCGTGCCACCTCCCTTTACACAAGGGAGGCTTTGGGGGTTCCGCCAGACCGGGTCACCACTCCGGCCTGACAGTGCTTTGGAAATCAGGTTGTGCCCTCAGGCATACCTGTTATAAAAAACCGAATCATACATTCTGACCATGTTTTGCAGGGCCAGGGCTCACTCCCGCCGCAGCGGAAGATATGCATCCCAACCGGCATCGAAACGCACCGTCCCACTTTATGTGCGGCAGGACCAAGACCTTACCCTGCACACACAATCAGCCTGTATTTTCCGGATTCTTAACCTTCAGGAATTGCAATTTCCTCAGGAAGCTCCTCAACGGGAGCTTCGCCCTCCTCCATACCCAGATCCTCAGGCTCGGGAATGGACAGGCGAACCGTGATGGTCAAGTAGTATGCGCCGGGCTCAAAGGCAAACTCACGGTAATCATTTGCAAAATCATAGCCCATAGGGAACTCTTCAATGGAAGCGGTGTAGTTTCCTTCAATCAGGGAAAAGACTGCAGTACCCGTCTCATCGGTGATGCAGGGGACAGCATTGTCACTGTTCAGCTGGACCGTTGCGCCGGCAACCGGATCGCCGTTTTCATCCACCACAACAACATAGTAGTTGGACAGCGCACGGGCTTCCTCCTCGTCGATCAGACCCTCGGGGATCGTTTCGGTGGGCGTTTCCACCGGCGCTTCGGTGGGTGCTTCCGTTGCAGGCTGGGTCGGCTCTTCAGGCTGCGCACCGCAGGCACACAGGCCCAAAATCAGGCTCACTGACAGCAGAAAAACAACTATACGCTTCATATGTATTTCTCCTCTTTTCGCCACAAATGCATAATACGCCATTTAAGGATAATGGTACTTATACAGCTTAAATTCTACCACCTCTTCCACTAAATTGCAAGAGATTCTTGGAAATTTATTTACAATTTATATATTTTCCCTGTCGCATTGCTAAATTTTTCTCGGCTTAGTTTCCATAACATAGCTTTCCCCCTCCCAACACATCAAATTCCGGTTTATCGAGCAGTTTGAAAATGCATTGTGGGGCGGGGTTATGACCCCGCCCTACAATGACTGCTCGATAAACTGGAATTTATAGATAATAAGCTCCGGCGGTTTCCCGCCGAAGCCTTTTTATTTGTTTTGCTTATACCGGAATCAAAAATCCAGGTATTAGTGGAACTTAGCGTATGCGCTGTCGCCGAAGGCCAGAATTGCCTTGAACAGTTCCTGACCGGAACGGGCGGTGTAGCTCTCAACGCTGTTCTTGCTGACGCCCAGAGAATTACCCTCAGCATCAAACAGTTCAACAGA
>JAZQIN010000094.1:0-9675 GCA_045541155.1 Faecousia sp. | reverse complement strand
TATGTCATTGCGAGGCCCGAAGGGCCGTGGCAATCCGTATTCTTTATGATACATAGAGAAAACGGATTCTTCGACTCGCTCCGCTCGCTCAGAATGACAGGGTATTTTGTTTTTGCGGTAGTTGTGTAAACAATAATTTACAGCACTGGTATAAGTGCTAAATAATCCAGCAAATTATTGTTGAATTTGTAGCAGCAAACCATTGACTTTATCCTGCTAAAGTGGTAAAATACCAGCATCAACACACGGAGGTGCCGCTATGAAGCGAAACCCATCCATGGACCGTCTGTTCCATACCATTTTGAATCTGGAATCCATCGACGAATGCTACGCCTATTTTGAGGATTTGTGCACCATCAAGGAACTGAGTGATATGTCCCAGCGGCTGGATGCCGCTGTGCTTCTGGCTGAGGGGCTGAGCTACCAGAAAATCATGGAGCAGGTGGACATCAGCACCGCCACCATCGGGCGCGTCAGCAAATGCCTGAACTACGGTGCCGGCGGCTATAAAACCGCCATCAAAAAGCTGAAGGAGAACGAATCATGCTAACATTCAAAGAGCAGGTCGCCATGAATCTGCGCAGCCTATATGAAACCTACGGCTACAGCCAGTATCGTATGAGCAAATTCGAGGAATACGACCTCTACGCCCGAAACAAGGACTTCCTTGTGTCCGACAACGTGCTGACCTTCACGGATCTGTCCGGCAAGCTGATGGCGCTTAAGCCAGACGTGACATTGTCCATCGTAAAAAACACGAAGGATTTGGACGTGGTACAGAAGCTGTACTACAATGAAAACGTCTACCGGGTGGCCAAGGGCAGCCACGGCTTTAAGGAAATTATGCAGCTGGGGCTGGAGTGCCTCGGCCCCATCGATGGCTACTGCATCAGCGAGGTGCTGAGCCTTGCCGCCGAAAGTCTGCGCCAGATTTCCACCGATGCAGTACTGGACATCTCCCATCTGGGCATCCTGTCCGGCGTGATGGATTCCATCGGTGTTCCGAAGGAGCTTCGGAGCGATGCTATGAAATTCATCGGCGAAAAGAACCTTCACGATTTGACCGCCCTTTGCGAAGGTTGCGGCGTAAATCAAGAGGGAATGCAACTATTGCGCAAGCTGGTCACCATAAAGGCCCCCCTTTCTTCTGACCCCAACAATCAGAACATACTAAACCTGCTGGCTGATTATGTGGAACCGCAGATTCTCCAGGAGTTCATGGACGTACTTATCGCCCTGAAGGATTCAGACACGGCTTCCATGCTGCGACTGGACTTTTCTGTGGTGGATGATATTCATTATTACAATGGTTTTGTGTTCAAAGGCTTTGTCAACGGACTGCCCGGCAGCGTCCTGTCCGGCGGTCAATACGACAAACTGATGAACAAAATGAAGCGGACTGACCGGGCAATCGGTTTTGCGGTGTACACCGATATGCTGGAGCGCCTGGAGCAGACCTCGGATGGCTACGATGTAGATATCCTTCTGCTTTACGGCGATGATACGACGCTTCCGATACTGCGCCAGGAAATCAAAATGCTCACCGCCAGCGGCAGAAGCGTCATGGCGCAACGAGCCATTCCTGCCAACATCCGTTACAAAGAAATCATAACCCTCGGGGAGGTGGAGAAGAATGCTTAATGTCGCATTGCCCAAGGGCAGACTGGGCGAAAAAGTCTACGCCATGTTTGAAAAGGCAGGCTTCCCCTGCCCTTCCATTAAAGAAAACAACCGAAAGCTGATTTTTGAAAATGCCGAATGCGGTGTCCGCTATTTCTGGGTCAAGCCCTCGGATGTAGCAATCTATGTAGAGCGTGGTGCGGCGGATATTGGTGTCGCCGGCAAGGATATCCTGCTGGAGTACGAACCGGACATTTATGAACTGCTGGATTTGAATTTGGGAAAATGCCGGATGGCAGTAGCCGCCAAGGCCGGCTTCCGGGACGACACCCGCAGACAGCTCCGAGTCGCCACCAAGTTCTCCAACATCGCCCAGAATTACTACCGTTCCAAAGGTCGGGACATTGACATCATCCACCTGAACGGCTCCATCGAGATTGCGCCGATTCTGGGTCTGAGCGATGTGATTGTGGATATCGTTGAAACCGGCACCACCCTGAAAGAAAACGATCTGCTGGTTTACGACAACATCGTCCCCATCTCCGCCCGACTGATTGCCAACAAGTCCAGCTACAAATTCAAGGGCACGGAGATTGACCAAATCACCGCCAGCATCACCGCTCAATTGGAGGAATCCAAATGATTAATATCATGAAATACGGCGAGGTGGCCCCTGACGAGATTTTCACCAGAGTGGAACCCACCTTCAACGTGACCAATATCGTCGCCGAAATAATTGCGAATGTTCGCAAAAACGGCGATAAAGCCCTGTTTGAATACTGTGAAAAGTTTGATAAAGCCAAGCTCACTGCTTTACAAGTGACCAAAGAAGAAATTGACGAGGCCGTAGCCAACGTTGATTCGGACTTCCTGCGAATCTTGCAGGATGCTGCCGCAAACATTCGCAAATTCCACAGCCGTCAGGTGCGCAACAGCTTCATCATCAACGACGAAGACGGCATCCTGATGGGGCAGAAAATCATCCCTGTGGATCGGGCCGGACTGTACGTTCCCGGCGGCACCGCCGCCTACCCCTCCACGGTGCTGATGGACTCCATCCCTGCCAAAATCGCCGGCGTTCAGGAGCTGGTAATGGTGACCCCTCCCAATGCGGAGGGCAAGGTCAATCCCGTCATCCTCGCCGCCGCCTACGTTGCCGGTGTGGATCGAATCTTTAAGGTAGGTGGCGCACAGGCTGTGGCCGCACTGGCCTACGGCACCGAGAGCATCCCCAGAGTGGACAAAATCGTTGGCCCCGGCAATGCCTTTGTAGCCGAAGCAAAACGTCAGGTCTTTGGTCAGGTGTCCATTGACATGATTGCCGGCCCCAGCGAAATTCTAATCATTGCCGACGGCAAATCGAATCCCCGTCATCTTGCTGCGGATTTGCTCTCTCAGGCGGAGCACGACAAGCTGGCAAGTGCAGTACTGGTCACCGATTCCTATGATTTGGCGGTGGCAGTACAGGCAGAGTTGGAGGTGCAGATTCCTGCGCTGGAGCGTGCGGAAATCGCCCGTGCATCCATTGACAACAACGGCAAAATCATCGTAGCCAATGATTTGAAGCAGGTCATTGAGATTTCTAATGAGATCGCGCCGGAGCATCTGGAACTGTGCGTGGATAACCCCTTCGACTATCTGGACAGCATCCGTCACGCCGGTTCCATCTTCATGGGTCGCAACTGCCCCGAGGCGCTGGGCGACTACTTCGCCGGCCCCAACCACACCCTGCCCACCAGCGGTATGGCACGGTTTAGCAGTCCTCTGGGTGTGGATGACTTCATCAAAAAGACCCAGTACACCTACTACACCCGTGACGCACTGGCAAGAGTCGCCAAAGACGTGGCAAAATTTGCTGCCGCCGAAGGTCTGACTGCCCACGCAAAAAGTGCGGTTATTCGCACGGAGGAAGATAAATGAGCCGCTTTTTCAGTGAAAAATATTCCAGTCTGACCCCCTACACCCCCGGCGAACAGCCTCGGGACCAGCAGTACATCAAGCTGAACACCAATGAATCCCCTTTTCCCCCTTCGCCGTTAGCGCAGAAATATGCCAGCCAAGAGGCTGGCAAGTTGGAGTTGTACTCCGATCCCACCTGCGCCGCTCTGACGGCAAAAGCCGCAGAATTATTTGGTATCCTAGAAGACGAAATCATCTTCTCCAACGGTTCTGACGAGGTACTGAACTTCGCCTTCATGGCCTTCTGCGATACAACTCACCCGGCGATTTTTCCCGATATTACATACGGTTTTTACAAGGTGTTTGCTCAGCTCAACGGTATCCCCTACCAGCAAATCCCCTTAAAAGAGGATTTCACCATCGACATTGAGGATTATGTAAACCGAAAGGACACCATTTTTATTGCCAACCCCCACGCCCCCACCGGCTTGTATCTGACCCTCGAGCAAATCGAGCGCATCGTCCGGTCTAATTCAGAGCGTATCGTGGTCATAGACGAAGCCTACATCGACTTTGGCGGCCAGTCCGCCATTCCCCTGACCAAAAAATACGACAATCTGCTTGTGGTGCAGACCTTCTCCAAGTCCCGTTCCATGGCGGGTGCCCGTTTGGGCTTCGCCGTGGGCTGCAAGGCCCTGATTCAGGATTTGAACACCATCAAGTACTCCGTCAACCCCTATAACGTCAACCGAATGACCATGGCGGCAGGTCTGGGTGCTTTGGAGGATGGGGACTATTTCCTGAGCAACTGCCGTGCTATCATGGAAAACCGGACGTGGACTACCAAGGAGCTGACCCAGTTGGGCTTCACCACGCTGAACTCCATGACCAACTTCGTCTTCACAAAGAGCAACACCATCTCCGGCAAGGAGCTGTACATGAAATTGAAAGAAAACGGTATCCTTGTCCGCCATTTTGACACGCCCCGGCTGACCGACTACATCCGAGTCACCATTGGCAGTAGCAATCAGATGGCCACATTCATCGACATTACAAGAAAAATTCTGGAGGGAACCTTATGAGAATCGCTGAGATTAAGCGCACCACCGGTGAAACAGACATTTCCCTTGAATTAAAGCTAGACGGCATCGGTGCTGCTGACATCCAGACCGGCTGTGGTTTTCTGGATCATATGCTGACGCTGTTTGCTCGTCACGGACGATTCGATCTGAATATCACCTGTCAAGGAGACACCTATGTGGATGACCACCACACTGTGGAGGACATCGGCATTGCTCTGGGACAGGCTTTCGCCATTGCTCTGGGGGATAAAAAAGGTATCCAGCGCTACGGTGATACGGTGCTGCCCATGGACGAAAGTCTGATTCTCACCGCTGTGGATCTATCCGGGCGAGGCTATCTGGGCTACGCCCTGCAAATTCCCACTGAAAAAGTCGGCACCTTTGATACCGAGCTGGTGGAAGAATTTTGGCTGGGCTTCATCCGCAACGCCAATTGCACCCTCCACATCCGTCAACTGGCTGGCACCAACTCCCACCACATCATTGAAGGAACCTTCAAGTCAGTAGCGCGGAGTCTGAAGGAAGCAGTGGCAATTGATGCCGCCTTTGCCGACGAGATTCCTTCCACCAAGGGGGTCCTCTGATGGTAGCAATCGTTGATTACGGTGTTGGCAACCTCTTTTCGCTGGAGTGTTCCCTAAACGCCATCGATGCGGAAGTCGTCATCACCGCTGACCCCGAAGTTCTCAAAACTGCTGATCAGATCATCCTGCCCGGCGTTGGTGCCTTTGAGGATGCGGCGAAGAAGCTGCGCTCCACCGGACTGGACGTTGTTTTGAAGGACCTTGCCGCAGCCGGCAAGCCCCTGCTGGGCATTTGCCTTGGTATGCAGATGCTCTTCGACAAAAGCTATGAGTACGGCGAACATCAGGGTCTGGGGCTGATCCCCGGTCAGGTGGTGCCCATGGAGGGCGTGATTCCGGCAGAACTGAAAATCCCCCACATCGGCTGGAACGCCCTGAAATTCACCAAGAATAGTCCTCTGTTTTCTCAAATCAAGGACGGAGATTGTGTTTATTTCGTCCATTCCTACTATGCGGCGAATTGCGATGCCAATGTCATCGCCACCGCCGAATACGGTGCGGAGCTGACCGCCGCAGTTGCCAATAAAAACGTCTTCGGCTGCCAGTTCCACCCCGAAAAAAGCGGCACGGTAGGTCTGGCCATTCTGAAAGCCTTTACCCAACTCAAGGAGGCAGATTTATGCTGATTTATCCTGCCATTGACCTGTACGGCGGAAAGGCCGTGCGGCTGTACAAGGGCGATTACGCCCAAATGACCATCTACAATGATAATCCCGTGGCTGTTGCACAGGATTTCCTGAACAGCGGTGCTACACGGATTCATCTGGTGGATTTGGAGGGTGCCAAGAACGGCACCACTCCTAATTTTGAAACCGTCAAGGCCATCAAGGATGCCACCGGCCTGTTCTGCGAGATTGGCGGTGGAATCCGGAGCATGGAAACCATTGACCGGTATCTTTCCGCTGGTATCGACCGTGTGATTCTCGGAACCGCCGCTGTCACCGAACCGGGCTTCGTGGAGGCCGCCGTTTCCCAATATGGCGAGAAGATTGCCGTGGGCATCGATATCAAGGACGGTTTCGTAGCCATCAAGGGCTGGACAGAAAAGTCTGAAGAAAACGCCTTTGATTTTACAGAAAAAATGCAAAGAATCGGTGTTAAAACTATGATTTGCACCGACATCTCCCGCGACGGAGCCATGCAGGGAACCAACCACGCCCTCTACCAGGAGCTGGCTCAGCGGTTCGACATGGACATCATCGCCTCCGGCGGCGTGTCCTCCATCGAAGATGTGGAGCGGCTCACAGCCCTGAATATCCACGGTGCCATCGTGGGCAAGGCCTATTACACCGGTGCCATCGATTTGAAGAAAGCAATCGAGGTGGCCAAATGATTACAAAGCGTATCATTCCCTGTCTGGACGTGAAGAATGGACGGGTAGTCAAGGGCGTGAACTTCGAAGGACTACAGGACGTGTCCTCCCCCGTTGCCCTTGCGAAGTTTTACAGCGAATGCGGTGCGGATGAGCTGGTTTTTTACGACATTACCGCCTCCTCCGATGGACGGAAGCTGTTCACCGACATTCTGGTGGAGACCGCCAAAAGCGTATTCATCCCCCTGACCGTCGGCGGCGGCATCAACACCGTGGCTGATTTCGACCGGGTGCTGAAATGCGGTGCGGACAAGGTCAGCGTCAACTCCGGTGCCATCCGCAATCCGGATTTGGTTTACGAGGCCGCCAAGCTCTACGGTGACCAGTGCGTAGTGCTGTCCGCCGACATTAAGCGTGTGGACGGTGTGTTCCAGGTATTCGCCAAGGGCGGACGGGAAAACACCGGTATGGAGGCCATTGAATGGATTCGCCGGTGCGTGGACAATGGTGCCGGTGAAATCGTCGTCAACTCCATCGACACCGACGGCGTCAAGGGTGGTTTCGACCTTGAGATGCTGGACGCAGTTTGTAACGCAGTGACTGTGCCGGTGATTGCTTCCGGCGGTGCCGGTAAAATCGATGATTTCATTACACTGTTTCGCACCCTTCCCAAGGTGGATGCCGGCCTTGCCGCCTCCATCTTCCTCTTCGGCGAGGTGGCCATCAAGGATTTGAAAGCCGAGATGGCAAAAGCCAACATCCCCACAAGACTATAAGGAGAATCAAAATGATCAACATTGACGAACTGAAATTTGACGAAAAGGGTCTGATTCCTGCCATTATTGTGGATTCCGTCACCAAAAAGGTGCTGACCCTGGCATACATGAACAAGGAGAGCCTGCAGATCTCCATGGAGAAGGAGCTGACCTGCTTCTGGAGCCGCTCCCGTAACGAGCTGTGGCTCAAGGGCGAAACCAGCAACAACTACCAGCACATCGTATCCATCACCGCCGACTGCGACAAGGACGCTCTGGTGGTGGTTGTGGAGCCGGACGGTCCTGCCTGCCATCTGGGCACCACCTCCTGCTTTGAAAATCCCCTGTTCCAGAGCGAAAACCGTCATGAATTCTCCTATCAGGGTCTGATGGAGCTGATTGAAGGTCGGAAAACCGAGAAAAAGGAAGGCTCTTACACCACTTACCTGTTCGAGAAGGGTCTGGACAAGATTCTCAAGAAGGTGGGCGAGGAGTGCACCGAGGTCATCATCGCCGCCAAGGACGACGACCGGGCTGAGACCATCTACGAGGTGGCAGACCTTGCCTACCACGTCATGGTTATGATGATTCAGATGGGCATCAGCCTCGAGGACATCCACAAAGAGCTGGCCTCTCGTCATGTTATCGACCACAAGGTCAAACAGGAAAAGATGACCAAATAAACCAACGGGCGTGTTCAATCATGAACACGCCCGTATCTTATTCTGTGCTCAGCGCATCTAGCAGTTCCCGGCGAAGCCGAAGAATCTGGCGAACATGATAATTGGTCACAATATCCAGCTCCAGATTGGCTTCCCTCGGTGCGCACTCCAGAATTCTTGCACCACATTCCGCCAGAGCCGACAAATTATCTTCATCCAACTGCCCCGGCTGCGCTACCAGACTAAGGATTTGCATCCGCGCCACCAACTCCCGGGCCTTGACATCGCAAAGCTGGAACTGCTCCAGTTGTTTTTTCTGACGCTTTAGTCGTGTCACCAATCGCTGGTTGGAAAAAATACGCAACTGCCGCTCCATGTCTTCGATGCTACTGGTCATTCTTTTCGCCTGAGGCAGATGGTCATCCCCATCAAACATATCCTCAAGGAATCGAATTACCTCCCTGTCCAGACTGCGGACCGTGGCACGGATACGGCGGCTGTTGTCATAAGGCATCACCAGCGTATTGATTAGCAGGCCGATTCCAAGACCAATGGTGGTATCCCACACACGCCCCAGTGCATAGGCCATGGGCTGGATGTTCGGTGTGGTACACATGGTCACCACGATAAAGCAAGGCAGCGACGGTGAAAACCGCAGGTGTAAAAAATTATACAGCGTAATCACCAGTACGATGCCGATTCCAGTGGCCAGCAGCTCATGAATCGGCAATTGCCGTAACAGCAGCCCCACAACCGCACCAAACAGCACCCCCACGATTTGCGTCAGGCACGCCTCCACCGATTCGGTAAAGGTCGGTTCCACCGCCGCCATCGCTCCCAGCATGGCAAAAATCAGCTTGGACGTAGTGGCCCCATAGGTCTCCACAATCAGCATGGCAAGAATCACCGCCACTGCTGTCTTAATGGTACGGGGGCCTATGTGAAACCTGGATGAACGCTTTCTCATACTCTACCTCACAGGGTCACATGTTGGCTTTGATTGTAGAAATCAGGATATCACCAGCCACCACCCGATCTTCCGCAGCAAAGCCTTCGGCAAAATTATCGGAGTACAGGACTTGTGCACTGGGTGGGAATTCGTCGTCACCCTCCCATACCAGAATCTGCATCTGATAGCCGCCAATCAGCTGGAATTGGTAGCCCACATCCCCATGGGGCAAAGGGATTGCACCCATTTTTTCTCCTGCGGCCTTGAAGGCAGCAATCCTTGTGCCAAAAGTAAACGCTGCACGGGTCAGTACTCGTCCGGTGTAGGGCTTAATGTACATTTCTCCCCAAGGCATCTCACGGAAGGTTTTCCACTGGCCTGTCCAAGCCACACTTTTGCTCTCCAGCAAATAGCGCAACAGGAAGGTCTGCACCGGCAGTGGCGGAAGCGCACCGCCGTCCAACGCCCGGAGGGCATACTCCGGATGGGATATGGCATATTCTCTTCCCAAAAGGTTTACATAAAACTCTTTCCCGTCCCACTTTGCTCCGGTTCGCTCTGTGGCTTCCACGGCATCTAGCTCCCGAAATCGTTCTTCATAGTGGGCAAAAGGTACTTCTTCTTTATGATTCTCGATTTGCATTTCTTTCTCCTAGGCTTGTTTAATGCGGTAAATTATTGTTTACCGGCGTACCGCCGGAATGCAGAATGCAGAATGCTGAATGCAAAATGATTGTATTTCCTGCGGAAATGATGATATATTGTCGGCAACGCCGACACCATTTATTCTGCATTTTGCATTTTGAATTTTG
>JAZQIN010000093.1:0-3934 GCA_045541155.1 Faecousia sp. | reverse complement strand
CTTGTCATTGCGAGGCCCGAAGGGCCGTGGCAATCCGTACTCCTCGTAATATGTAGAGAAAACGGATTCCCACGGTCGCTACGCTCCCTCGGAATGACACGGTATTTTGTTTTTGCGGTAGTCGTGTAAACGATAATTTAGTGATAAAAGGAGAAGAAATGAGTTTAGGAATGGATGCCCAGTGTATGCTGTGCCACTTCCGGCGCAATGTGGAAACAGCACGGCGGCTGGGCAATGAGGAAACGGCTACGACCTTTGCCCGTGAATTGATGGAGCTGTATCTGGCAATGCCTGCCGGACAGGCTACCCCTGCCATCGGGCCGGCGGTGGATGATTTGTACCAGCGGCTGTATTCGCTGGAGCCGAATCGGTATCGACAGGAAAAAGAAGAATCCAACGCCTTCGTGCTGGCACGTCTGGATACCATTCGTACCACGGCGGAAAGTGCGCCGGATTCGGTGCTGGCCGGCTTGCAGTTGGCGATTTTGGGCAATTATATTGATTTTTCCGCCCTGCAGGGGGAAGTTTCCTTCGAAAAATTGGATAAAATGCTGGAAAGCGCTATGGACATGGAGCTGGAGGCGTATCCTCGATTCCGGCAGGAGCTGGAGCAGGCGAAACGTCTGCTGTACCTGACAGACAACGCCGGCGAAATCGGCTTTGACCGAATTTGTGCCGAGCAGATTCAGAAGGCATTTCCGGATTTGCAGATTACCTTCTGCGTCCGTGGGGGCTACGCCCAGAACGATGCTACCCGTGCCGATGCGCTGGCGGTGGGGATTCCCTTTAAGGTCATCGACAACGGAAACCGTGTCGCCGGTACAGAGCTGTCGCTGCTGAGCGATGAAGCCAAAGCCGCCATGGATGCTGCTGACATCATCCTGTCCAAAGGTCAGGGCAACGCCGAGACCTTGCTGGGCTGCGGATACAATATCTATTATGCGTTTTTGATTAAATGTCAGCGTTTCATGGAACGCTACGGAAAACCAAAGCTGACCCCAATGTTGGTCAGAGAAAGGGAATAAAATGACCTACGAAGAAATTTTGCACCACCCCGAGGTGCTGGCACTGCTGGAGCGTGGCAATGAGAATCTGGGTGTGCTGGGCTTTACGGATCATTCTAAGGCCCATTGCGCACTGGTGGCGGAACGGGCCGGCTACATTCTGCGCAAACTGGGCTATTCCGACCACGAGGAGGAGCTGGCGAAGATTGCTGGCTTCATGCACGACATCGGCAATGCAATCAACC
Organism: Faecousia sp.; assembly: GCA_045541155.1. GTDB lineage: Bacteria > Bacillota > Clostridia > Oscillospirales > Oscillospiraceae > Faecousia. The sequence continues at coordinate 2,685 of JAZQIN010000093.1, read as the reverse complement.
GCACTCACCATGCAGAGATTGGTGCAATCCTGGCCAATGACATTCTGAAAAACGAGATGTCCATGGCAGACCGGATTGCGGTGATTGCCGCCATCGGCAACCATGACGAATCCACCGGCGGTGCCAAGGATCCAATTTCTGCGGCGCTGGTGCTGGCGGACAAGACCGATGTGCGCCGGAATCGGGTGCGCACCAAGGAAAAGGAAAAGTTCGACATCCATGACCGCGTGAATTACGCCGTCACCGGCTCCAGCCTGAAAGTGGATCCGGTGGAGAAGAAGATTTCGTTGAATCTGCAAATCGACGAGGATATCTGCACCATGTACGAGTATTTCGACATTTTTCTGGGACGGATGCTGATGTGCCGTGGCGCGGCGGAGATGCTGGGGTGCAAATTCCGGCTCACCGTCAACGGCGGTAAGGTGCTGTAAATTATTGTTTAGCGGAGCAATGCACCGTATACAACGCTTGTCATTGCGAGGCCCGAAGGGCCGTGGCAATCCGTACTCCTCGTAATATGTAGAGAAAACGGATTCCCACGGTCGCTACGCTCCCTCGGAATGACACGGTATTTTGTTTTTTCGGTAGTCGTGTAAACGATAATTTACTTCTTTAGTGTGTAGTATTTTTCAACAAAAATGTTGCATTTATTTTGGTCATGTGGTATAATTCTACGTTGAGAAAATTCGATTACAAGGAGATCATTTTATGGCATCTCAGGAAAATATCCGCAACATCGCCATCATCGCCCACGTTGTCCATGGCAAGACCACCCTCGTGGACGAAATGCTCAAACAAGGCGGCATCTACCGTGAGAATCAGGTGACCCAGGATCGGGTCATGGACTCCGGCGATCTGGAACGGGAGCGTGGCATCACCATCCTCGCCAAGAACACCTCCGTCCATTATAAGGACTACAAAATCAACATCGTGGATACCCCCGGTCACGCAGACTTCGGCGGCGAGGTAGAGCGTATCCTGAAGATGGTCAACGGCGTCATCCTGCTGGTGGACGCCGCCGAGGGCCCCATGCCCCAGACCCGTTTCGTGCTGCAGAAGGCGCTGGAGCTGGGTCACAAGGTCATCGTAGCGGTCAACAAAATCGACAAGCCCGATGCCCGTATCCAAGAGGTCATGGACGAGGTTCTGGAGCTGCTGCTGGATTTGGATGCCACCGACGAGCAGTTCAACTCCCCCACCGTCTTTTGCTCCGGTCGTCAGGGCACTGCCGCCTACGGCCCCGATGAGGTGGGGACCGACCTGACCCCCCTGTTCGAGACCATCGTCAACTATATCCCTGCCCCCGAGGGCGACGAAAACGCCCCCCTGCAGCTGCTGGTCAGCTCCATTGACTATAATGAGTATGTGGGCCGTATCGCGGTGGGTCGTGTGGAGCGTGGCACCATCAAGGTCAATCAGGAGGTCACCATCTGCGACTACCACGACGGCGAGATCAAGCAGAAGGGCAAGGTGGTTGCCCTGTACGCCTTCGACGGACTGGGCAAGGCCCCCATTCAGGAGGCCAGCGCCGGTGAGATTGTGGCGCTCAGCGGCATGGCAGATATCACCATCGGACGTACCCTCTGCGCCACCGACTGCGTAGAGCCGCTGCCCTTTGTGAAGATTTCCGACCCCACCATCGAGATGACTTTTGCGGTAAATGATTCGCCTTTTGCCGGTAAGGAGGGCAAATTCGTCACTTCCCGTAACCTTCGTGACCGGCTGGAGAAGGAGCTTCTGAAGGACGTTTCCCTCCATGTCACCGAGGCCAGCACCGATTCGTTCAACGTGGCAGGCCGTGGCGAAATGCACCTGTTCATGCTGATGGAAACCATGCGCCGTGAAGGCTACGAGTTCAGCGTGTCCACTCCTCGTGTACTGACCAAGGTCATCGACGGCAAGGTCTGCGAGCCTGTGGAGCGAATGGTTGCGGACGTACCGGAGGAGTGCATGGGCGCTGTCATCGAGAAAATGGGTCGCCGCAAGGGCGATTTGCTGGGCATGACCCCCATGGGCAGCCGCTACCGTCTGGAGTTTATGGTTCCCTCCAGAGGTCTGTTCGGCTACCGCAGTGAATTTTTGACCGATACCAAGGGCGAGGGCATCATGTCCTCCGTTCTGGATTCCTACGCCCCCATGAAGGGCGAAATCGAGCGCCGTCTGGTGGGCAGCCTGATTGCCCATGAGTCCGGCGAAGCGGTGGCCTACGGTCTGGGTGCCGCGCAGGAGCGTGGTGCGCTGTTCATTGGCCCCGGTACGCCGGTCTACGCCGGCATGGTGGTTGGCATCTGCAGCCGCAACGAGGATATGACCGTCAACGTCTGTAAGCGCAAGCAGCTGACCAATATGCGTGCCTCCGGCTCCGATGACGCGATTCGTCTAGTGACCCCGAAGGTGTTCAGTTTGGAGCAGTGTCTGGAGTTTTTAGCAGACGATGAGCTGCTGGAGTGCACCCCCAAGACCCTCCGTATCCGGAAACGGGAGCTGGATCACGCTACCCGTATGCGTGAGCTGATGAAAAAGCGCAATCAGGAATAAATACGCTAAATTATTGTTTAGCGGAGCACTGCACCGTATACAACGCTTGTCATTGCGAGGCCCGAAGGGCCGTGGCAATCCGTACTCCTCGTAATATGTAGAGAAAACGGATTCCCACGGTCGCTACGCTCCCTCGGAATGACACGG
>JAZQIN010000092.1:0-12166 GCA_045541155.1 Faecousia sp. | reverse complement strand
GATAGGGCACCTCTAAAAACTCCCTTTCGTCGAAGTGCCCGTTCTTTTGCTCCAACTTATGCTTATAAAAACCTTGAAATACATCCAGTATTCCTGCGGTTTTTACCACATAATTTGAAGCAAAATTCCTGGGCACCCACTTGAAATTGAGTTTTTAGAGGTGCCCAATTGATTATTTAGTGAATTATAGGATTGATTACAAAAAACTGCCCCACCGAAGTGGGGCAGTTTTTTTATGTCAGTATGGACAGAATGGGGAGTTTAAATTAGAACTCCTTCTTCTTGCTGACGACCACGACCAGGCCGGCGGTAGCAGCCAGCAGAGCCATGGAGACAGCGGCCAGGCTCACATCACCGGTAACAGCAGGACCCTGGTTGGCCTTGCCATCAACGATAACGGTAACCTGCTGCTTGGAAGCATCGAACTGAACAACGACATCGCAAGCCTTATCAACGACGAAGTCGAAGTTGCCGTTCTCGCCGTTGCCGCCCCAGCTGTTGGTCCAGGTGCCATCGGTAACCTTCAGAGAGTAGTTGCCAGCAGCAACGTTCTTGTAGGTGATGGAGTAGACACCGTCAGCGTAGGTCATCTTGTTGGCCTCGTCGTTCTCCTTCCACTCGGAGCCGCACAGAGCGCTGACACCGGCGACGTAGTAGGAAGCGTTGGGATCAGCGGGCTTCTCCTCGGGCTTCTCCTCAGGCTTCTCCTCGGGCTTCTCGTCAGCGGGAGGAGTGGTGCCATTGGCATCAGCGACCAGAATGGTAGCGGTCTCGCCGGTCAGGTCGACAGTAATCTTAACGGTCATAGCCTCAGCAGCAGACAGAGTCATGTTGCCGCTGTCGCCAGCGCAGGTCAGGTCAGCGACTTCGCCCAGAACGATGGTGGCAGAGCCGAAGTTGCAGGTGTCGTCCCAAGCATCGTTACCAGCAATCTTGAAGTTCATGTTGGTGCCAGCGGGCAGCTCCAGAGTCTTCTCGTAGATGCCCTCGGAGACCTCGGTCATGTCACCAGCAGGATCAGCGGGATCCCAAGCACCAACGCCGGGAATGCCTTCACCAACGATAGCCAGGCTGTTAACGGTGTCGAAAGCCGCAAAAGCGGAGACGGACAGGACGCTGACGCACAGCATCAGAGCCAGAACGATAGCGAACATTTTTTTCATAGGTATTTCCCTCCTGTTATTTTTTCGCTACTAAAAATATACCACTGCTTGCCAGCAAAGTCAATCACAGACACAAATGATGGGTTTGCTTTCTACGTTTTTGCTAGATTTGTTGTTCATAATTTGTTAATTATGACGATTGGTTATTTTTGTAAATCATTCACTCAATGCTTTATCGAAGCTGAAATAGCGAAGGGTGTTGAAATAGCTGATATTATCCACCATTTTGCCCAGCTGTGTCATATCGGCAGGGTACTCGCCATCCTCCACCATCTGCCCGAACAGGTTGCACAGGATGCGGCGGAAATACTCATGCCGGGTGTAGCTCAGAAAGCTCCGGGAGTCGGTGAGCATACCGTTGAAGGTGCCCATGGCCCCCAGACTCATGAGGCTGCGCATCTGGGCCTCCATGCCGGGCTTGTGATCATTGAACCACCATGCGGAACCCTGCTGAATCTTTCCCGGGATGGGGCTGTTGGACTGGAAGCAGCCAATCAGGGTACCCACAACACCGTTGTCTGATGGGTTCAAAGAATATACGATAGTTTTGGTCAGTGCGTCGTTCATTTCATAAGCGCTGAGCAGTCGGGACAGGCCCAGTGCATTGGAGGCGTCATTGATGGCATCAAAACCGGTATCTGGTCCCAGTTTTTCAAACATTTTTCGAGAATTGTCCCGGATGCAGCCGAAGTGGAGTTGGTTGACCCAGTCGTACTTTTTGTATTCTTTGCCGACGGCAACCAGCAGTGCGGTATGGTAGGCCAGTTGTTCATCCCATGTGATGCCCCTCCCGGTTTTGGCCCGGTGCAGGATGTCGTTCAGCGTTTCCTCTGTGGCCTCCACGTAAAATGCGTAGTCGAGGCCATGATCAGAGGTCCGGCAGCCATGGGCATCGAAGTAGGCCACCCGGTCCGCCAGTGCTCTGCGCATATCCGCCATGGTATCGATGGGGTAACCCACCACATCTTCCAGCCGTGCCACATACTGAGGGAAATCCGGCTTGTCGGCACGCATAGCCTTGTCGGGGCGGAAAGCCGGCAAGACCACGGCCGGCATGGTGGAATCCTTTGCCATCAGTTCGTGGTAGTGCAAATCGTCCGCCGGATCGTCGGTGGTGCAAAGCAGTTTTACATTGGATTTTTTGATGATGCCCCGTGCGGACATATCCGGCTGAGCCAGAATGCTGTTGCATTTTTCGTAGATTTCCATGGCGTTGTCGCCGCACAGAGGCGTATACACATCAAAATACCGCTGCAGTTCCAGGTGGGTCCAGTGGTAGAGGGGGTTTCCAATTAGGTTGGGGATGGTTTCCGCCCATTTCTGGAATTTTTCAGCGTTGGAAGCATCGCCGGTGATGAAATGCTCAGCCACACCGCAGGAGCGCATGGCCCGCCATTTGTAGTGATCGCCTCCCAGCCAGACCTGAGTGATGGAATCGTAGCGCCGATCCTCCCAGATATCTCTGGGGTCGATGTGGCAGTGGTAGTCGATGATGGGCATTTTAGCGGCGTGCTGATGGTAGAGTATTTTTGCGGTTTCGGATTTAAGCAGGAAGTCCTTGTCCATAAAGGGGGTCATAGCGGTTCCTCCAATAATAAAATTCTAATTCTATCATACCAGCCGGAGCGTGGATCGTCAAGGCTGGGATGCCCAATTTATACATAATCTGGACGAAGAAATCAAAGAATCCTGTTGATTATGCCCAAAAACTCATTGACAAATACCGCCGTCGGGGGTATGATAAAGGTGTCAACATATGAGAAGGAGCAACGATATCATGAATGATCTGCAGAAACAGGTAAGCCAGATTGGCGTGGTGCCGGTCATCAAGCTGACGAATCCCCAGCGAGACGCTGGTCCTCTGTCGGACGCACTGTGCGCCGGTGGGGTACCCATTGCGGAGATTACCTTCCGGGCAGCCGGTGCGGACGAAGCCATGCGCATCATGCTGGAGCGTCATCCGGATATGCTGGTGGGTGCCGGTACGGTGCTGACCACCGAACAGGTAGACAAGACCATCGCTGCCGGTGGCAAATTTGTCGTCACCCCCGGTCTGGATATTGAGATTGTTAAATATTGTCAAGAGAAGGGAATCACCTGCTTCCCTGGCTGTACTACGCCTACGGACTACCATGCGGCCTATAAGCTGGGGCTGGAGGTGCTGAAATTCTTCCCGGCAGAGCAGTCCGGCGGTCTTGCCAAGATTAAGGCCATGGCGGCGCCCTTTGCCATGTTCAAGGTCATGCCCACCGGTGGCATCAACCTGAAAAATCTGGCGGAATATGCGGCGTGCCCGGTGATTTGCGCCTGCGGCGGTAGCTATATGTGCCCGGATAAGCTGATTTCCGAAGGAAAGTGGGACGAAATCACCGAGCTGTGCCGGAAGTCTGTTGAAATCGTGAAGGAGGCAAGAGGCTAATGGGTAAGATTATCACCTTTGGCGAGCTGATGCTGCGCCTGCAACCGTACAACTATGAGCGATTCGTCCAGTGCGACCATGTGGAGTTTACTTTTGGCGGCGGCGAGGCTAACGTGGCGGTGTCGCTGGCGAACTACGGACTGGATGCGGCCTTTGTATCCAAGCTGCCCAGCCATTCCATTGGTCAGGCGGCGGTGAATTCTCTGCGCCGCTACGGGGTGGACACCTCAAAGATTGTCCGGGGTGGCGACCGGGTAGGCATTTATTTTAATGAGAAGGGAGCCTCCCAGCGTGGCTCTGTGTGTATCTACGATCGGGCGCATTCCGCCATCCAGCTGTCGGAGCCGGCAGATTTTGACTGGGATGCCATTTTTGAGGATGCCCAGTGGTTTCACTTCACTGGCATTACTCCGGCGTTGGGGCCGAATTTGGTGGAGATTTGCCGTCAGGCCTGCCAGGCGGCCAAAGCCCGTGGCATCAAGATTTCCTGCGACCTGAACTACCGGGGCAAGCTGTGGAGTCGTGAGCAGGCCAGAGCAGCCATGACAGATTTGGCCCAGTATATCGACGTGTGCATCTCCAACGAGGAGGATGCCAAGGATGTATTCGGCATCGAAGCGGAGAACACCGATATCTACGGCGGCTCTCTGAACCATGAGGGCTATAAGAGTGTGGCGAAGCAGTTGGCAGACCGGTTTGGTTTTGAGATGGTGGCAATCACCCTGCGAGAGAGCCATTCTGCCTTTGATAACGGCTGGAGCGCCATGCTGTATAATGTGGCGAAGGACGAGTATTGCTTCTCCAAGAAGTACGATTTGCATATCATCGACCGTGTGGGCGGTGGTGATTCCTTTGGTGGCGGTCTGATTTATTCTCTGATTATTGGCAAGGATACTCAGGCAGCGGTGGAATTTGCGGTAGCGGCATCGGCGCTGAAGCATTCCATCGAGGGTGACTATAATATGGTTACCGTGGCGGAGGTGGAGAAGCTGGCTGGTGGCGATGGTTCTGGACGCATCCAGCGGTAATAAGGAGAAATGATGGTATTTATTCAATATCCGCCCTGTACAACCTGTAAAAAGGCCAAAAGCTGGCTGGATGCGCAAGGAATCTGCTACACAGACCGGCATATTAAGGAAAATCCGCCCAGCTATGAGGAGTTGAAGCAATGGTATCAGCGCAGCGGTCTGCCGCTGAAACGATTTTTCAATACCAGCGGACTGGCGTATAAATCGCTGAATCTGAAAGAAAAGCTTCCGGCGATGACCGAGGAGGAGCAGCTGCGACTGCTGGCCTCGGACGGTATGCTGGTCAAGCGCCCCATTCTCGTAACGGAAAAGGGAATTACCACCGGCTTCAAGGAAGCCCAGTGGGAGGAGCTTCTGTAACCCAAAGGACGTGTTGCGCTGTCGCGGCACGTCCTTCTTGCGTGACAAAGAACTGTCAAAGGGTTTGACTTTTGGCAGATTCGATTGTACTATATAATTATAGTAACGAATTTGGACAAGGAGGGGGCATCGGATATGAATGAAGCGGTACATTTTGAGGTATCGATGACACCGGTGGTCAACTATGCGCTCCAGCAAAATGGCGTTTCGATTATCAAGGGGATCACGCTGATGAACGAAAGCGAGACTGCGCTGGAGGGGCTGATACTGCGCATCGTAGCCGCACCGGCGATTTGTCTGCCCTGCGCTAAAGCCATCGATTATTTACCGGCCAACACCTCCTGCACGCTGGAGAATGTGGATTTGGTGCTGGATGCCCAGTTTCTTGCTGGCTTGACGGAGCGGATTACCGGCAATCTGCACATCACGCTGGAGCAGGCAGAGCAGATTCTGTGTCAGCAGGATTTGCCCATCACGGCACTGGCCTTTGACGAATGGCATGGCAGCAGCTTCTACCCGGAGCTGTTGACGGCCTTTGTCACTCCGAACCACCCGGAAATCACGAAGCTGGTGGCTCGTGGAGCGGAGTATCTGGGGCAGTGGACCTCTGATCCTTCCATGGATGCATACCAGACCGGCGATGGGAACCGAGTGCTGGCGCAGGCCGGTGCCATTTATGCGGCGGTGCAGGAACAGCGAATCGGCTATGCGGTACCCCCTGCCAGTTTTGAGGATGTGGGGCAACGTGTCCGGCTGTGCGACAGTGTGATGCAGCAGAAAATGGGCACCTGTCTGGATCTGACCCTGTTATATGCCGCTTGTCTGGAAGCAGTGGGGCTGCACCCATTGCTGATTATGAAGCCGGGACATATTTTCGCCGGTGTGTGGCTGGAGGAGCAGACCTTCCCAGAGGCGGTGCAGGACGATCCTTCCCTGCTGACCAAGCGGCTGGCCCGTGGAGTCAACGAGCTGGCGGTGGTGGAGTGTACGCTCCTGACCGATGGTAAGGATGCGGATTTTGATCAGGCTCGACAGGCAGCAGCCAAGGAACTGCTTGGGCAGGATCCGGTGGAGTATTTCATCGATGTCCGCCGGGCACGGCTTAGCGGCGTCACGCCCCTTCCGTTGCGCATCTCCACAGAAAGCGGATGGCGCATTGAGAAACCGTCGCTGCCCCGGAATCAGGTCAGCGAGGCCCCGGCGCCGCTGGGACAAACCGTTCGGCTGGAACAGACCGGCAGTGCCGCACCGGCTACCCGTCAGGCCCAGTGGGAGCGAAAACTGCTGGATTTGGGTCTGCGGAATCAGTTGATTAATATGCGCCTGACCAAGACGATTCTTCCCATCCTGACACCCTCTCTGGATGAACTGGAGAATGCGCTGTCCGATGGAAAGGATTTCTCTATCCTTTCCCGACCCAACGATTGGGCCGTGTCCGGCGACCAGATTGGCTTTGATAATATGCATGATTTGGGTCAATCGGCCCCGGTGATTCAGTCGGAGTTCCGCAATCGCCGTCTGCGTACGGTGTATACGGATACGGAATTGAATAAAATCATTAAGGATTTGTACCGTACCGCTCGGACAGCTATGGAGGAGAACGGTGCCAATACGCTGTATCTGGCCATGGGTCTGCTTCGCTGGTACGAGACTGACCGTTCCTCCAAGGCCCGGTATGCACCCATCGTGCTGGTGCCGGTGGATATCATCCGGCGTTCGGCGGCTCAGGGTTATGTGATTCGTCTGCGGGACGAGGAACCGCAAATGAACATCACCATGCTGGAAAAGCTGAAGCAGGACTTCGGCATTCAGGTGGAGGGTCTGGACCCACTGCCTCAGGACGAGCATGGTATCGATATCCGCCGGGTCTTTACCATTTTGCGGAAAGCGACCATGTCCCAGAAGCGATGGGACACATTGGAATCGGCATACTTAGGCATTTTTTCCTTCTCGCAGTTTGTCATGTGGAACGATATCCGCAACCGCTGCGACGATTTGCAGCGTAATAAGATTGTCAAGAGTCTCATTGAGGGCAAGCTTTCCTGGCAGGTCACGGATATGGAGATTGGGGACAGGGTCCCGGAGGGAGATGTTCTGCTGCCGATGCCTGCGGATGCTTCGCAGCTGTTTGCCATTGAAGCAGCCTGTCAGGGGGAAAGCTTTGTGCTTCACGGCCCTCCCGGCACCGGAAAATCCCAGACGATTACCGCATTGATTGCCAATGCGTTGGCGCAGGACAAAACGGTGCTGTTCGTGGCAGAGAAGATGGCGGCGTTGGAGGTGGTCCAGAAGCGGCTGGAGAATATCGGTCTTGGCCCCTTCTGTCTGGAGCTGCACTCCAATAAATCCAAGAAAAAGAATGTGCTGGAGCAGTTGCGTCGGGCCACCGAGGTCACGAAGCGGACGGCACCGGAGGAATATCAGGCGAAGGCAGAACAGATTGCCGCTATGCGGCAGGAGCTGGATTGCTATGCCCATGCGTTGCATCAACCCCAACCTTGCGGACGAACGCTTTATCAGCTGATTAGTGATTATGAATTGGTCCGGGATGCGGTGGATATCCGCCCGGTCACCCGGGGGCAGGTAGCTGCCATCGACAAACAGCGGCTGGAGGAACAGCGTACCACCGTGGAGCGGCTGGTGGCGACGGCAGAGGCGGTGGGCCATCCGGCGAACCACCCCCTGTCGATGATTGGATGCCGTCAGTATTCTCAGACTTTGCGCAATCGCCTTCGGGAGTCGGTGGAGGGCTACCGAGCGGCCCTGCAGGAACTGACGACAGCGGCGGAAAGCTTTGCGACCATCATCGGAGAGGAACCGGTGACCACCCGGACGGGGCTTCAGCGGCTTAGTGCGATTGGTCAGGAACTGGAGCTTTGGTTGAAGCTGCCCAGACAGTGGGCAGCCTGTCAGGACCTGCCCCGTCTGATAAAGGGCGTGCTGGAGCTGGCGCAGCATCATATTATGGCGCAAGGCCATCGGGATTGGCTGTTGCAGCATTGGCAGGAAGCATTTCTGCAGGAAAACGGTCAGGCGCTGATGGAGGAGTATAAAACCATTTCTGAGAAATGGTTTCTTGCCAAGGCGCTTGGACGAAACAGCTTTTCCAAGCGTTTGCAAGGCTGGGCAAAGGAAACGGTGCCCAAGGAGGATTTGTTCCGTCATTTGGACCGGCTGTGCCTGTATCAACGGGAGATGGCAGCGGCACAAAGCATGTCAACTGCCTATGGTATGGGCCTTGAGGGACTAACCGGTGATGGAAATATCGATTGGCAGAAGGTGGCGGCCTGTGCACAACAGGCCTATCAGAGTGCCAAGCGTCTGGAGACGGACTATCAGGCCAACAGTGTCCGCCTGCGCTGTGGCGGTGTGGAAACATTAAAGCCGCAGTTGCAACGAATCGGACAGGCGTGGACGGCTGCCCAGCAGGCCCGGGATAGTTTCCTGACAACCCTTCAAATCGACCCGACCACGGCGGATAAGGAACAACTGGACGACCAGCTGCAACTGCTGGACAGTCTGACCGCTCATGCAGATCAGCTAAAGGAGTGGATTTTGTGGACTTCTCTGGCAGAACAGGCCGGTGAAATGGGTCTGCAAAATGTGGTGGATGCCTACCTTGACGGCATGGCCCATGAGCAAGTTATCCCGGCTTACGAGAAGGCCTGTTATCAGGCACTGGCGATTCTGGCCATCGAGGCAGACGCCACGCTGAATACCTTCTCTGGAGCCTTGTTTAATGAAAAGATTGCCCAGTTCAAGCGACTGGATAAGGAACTGACGGCGCTGACCCAGCAGGAGATTTATTGCCGACTGGCATCCCGGGTGCCGAACTTCACCAAAGAAGCGGCCCATAGCTCTGAGGTGGGTATCCTCCAGCGTGCCATCCGCAGTGGCGGTCGTGGATTAAGTATCCGCAAGCTGTTTGAGCAGATTCCGGAGCTGCTGCCTCGGCTGTGTCCCTGCATGCTGATGAGTCCCATTTCTGCGGCTCAGTACCTGGATCCCAAACGCCAGCCGTTCAGTATGGTGGTGTTTGACGAGGCCTCCCAGATGCCTACCTGTAAGGCGGTGGGTGCACTGGCCCGGGGCGAGGATGCGGTGATTGTGGGCGATCCGAAGCAAATGCCCCCCACCTCTTTCTTTGCTACCAACACCACCGACGAGGAGGAGTTGGATACCGAGGATTTGGAGAGCATTCTGGACGATTGTCTGGCAATGAATATGCCCCAGACCCATCTGCTGTGGCACTACCGCAGCCGTCATGAGAGCCTGATTGCCTACAGCAACAACCGTTTCTACGATAGTAAGCTATATACCTTCCCCTCGGTGAACGACCGTGCCTCCAAGGTGCGGCTGGTGAGCGTGGACGGCGTGTTCGACCGAGGCAGAACCCGTCAGAACCGGGCAGAGGCCGAGGCGGTGGTGGAGGAGTTGAAGCGCCGCTGTTATGACCCGGCACTGTCGGGCCAGAGTGTGGGCGTTGTGACCTTCAATATCAACCAGCAGCATCTGATTGATGATTTGCTCACAGCGGCCTGTGCCGCAGACCCGGTGCTGGAGAAGTGGGCAGTTGAGGCATCGGAGCCGGTGTTCATCAAGAATCTGGAGAACGTACAGGGCGATGAACGGGATGTGATTCTGTTCTCCATCGGCTATGGACCGGATGAAAACGGCAAGGTTTATATGAACTTCGGTCCTTTGAACCGTGACGGTGGTTGGCGGCGGCTGAACGTAGCCATATCCCGTGCCCGTCACGAGATGGTGGTGTTTGCCACCCTGAAACCAGATCAAATCAACCTGTCCAAGACCACCGCTGAGGGCGTGGCGGCGCTGAAGGGCTTTTTGGAGTACGCAGGCGGAAAGCCGCTACCGCAGTCAGAGGGAACCGTCACCATTCGCCGTAAGGACCAGTGCGGTATCGCCGAAAGCATCTGCGAGGCGTTGGAGGCGAAGGGCTATCAGACCGACCGTAGCGTGGGGCGCTCGGAGTACCGCATCGACATTGGTGTAATCGACCCGTCGAATTCGGAACGTTATCTTCTGGGCATCCTTCTGGACGGCACGGGCTACGGTACTGCCAGAACCACCCGTGACCGGGAAATCGCCCAGTTGGGCGTGCTGAGTGGCCTGGGGTGGAACATCCTGCGTGTCTGGTCCATGGACTGGTGGGACAACAGCGGAAAGGAACTGAAACGAATCCTTGGCGAGCTGGAGCGGTTACGCACAGAGGGAGCTGCACAACCTCCGGAGGAGCCGGTTGTACCTGCCGCCGTGCCGGAGCCGGAACCAGAAGAACCGGAGCAGGCCCCACCGGTGTACGCAGCGGCAGAGTTTGCTACGGTGGAGTTGAGCCAGGAGGAATTTCTGTCCGGTGCGTTCCGGCTTCAGATTCGGGGCAGGATTCATCAGGTGCTGCTCAAGGAAGCGCCGGTGTGTCAGAGCCGTCTGATAAAAGTAGTGGCCCAGAGCTTCGGCATTACCCGGACTGCCGGACGTGTCCAGACCCATTTAGAGACAATTATTTCCGCCATGGCCTTGCCAACCACGATGCAGGATGATCAGATTTTTTACTGGCTGCCAGACCAGGGACCGGAGGTGTATGCCGACTTCCGGTGCAACGGCGAGGACCGCCGTGACATCCGGGAGGTAGCGGTGCAGGAGCTGGCCAATGCACTGTGCCATGTGCTGGGCGAGCAGCTGAGTATGTCCAGAGAGGACCTGCTGCGGCAAACAGTAAAGCTGCTGGGCTATGCCCGTCTGGGCGGCAATGTAACCGTGGCCTTGGAGCAGGCCCTTGCCTATGCGCAGTCCACCGGACGCATTGAGATAGACGAAAAGGGAATCTGTTCTCTGGACGCAAAGGTGCTCAATTAACGCACTATCAAAACACCACGTCATTGCAAACTTGCAATGACGTGGTGTTATATTTTGGGATGGTCCCTAGATCTGCGCTGGGTCATCCGGGAGCTGTTGCAATAGTGTCAGCAAATCTGAAAGAGCTTGTGGGGCGGTCTGCATCCAGGGCCCATCATTCCGTCGGATGTACCGTTCGCCTCTGGTCTGATATGATGTCGTAGTCCCATCGGACCGTTCCAGGATAATCAGGAAAGAATCGGTAGATAATATATCCGGATCCTGTTGTGCCAGCGTCATTTGTCCCAGCTGACGAAGGGTGTTCAGCACCTGCGTCATTTTGTCCGGACTAGAGAATGTTTTATGTTCACGACTGGAGGTGACGGTAATGCTGCGCACAACGTCCTGCGCAGCCGGGGGATTGGTCTGACAACCGATACAAACCAGACAGGCTGCCACCAGAATGATAATCAAATTCTTCCGCATACCGGTACCTCCCATACTATTTTGCACCGGCACCACCGATTTCATACAAAAATCCGGACTGCCGAAGCAGCCCGGATTTTGAGGAATCAATAGTTTTCTGCGTGAATTTCGAAGTAGCTCTGAGGATGGGCGCAGGTGGGGCAGAGGTCGGGGGCGTTGGTGCCGACGACGATGTGACCGCAGTTGCGGCACTCCCACACCTTGACCTCGCTCTTAGCGAAGACCTGAGCGGTTTCTACATTTTTCAGCAGCGCACGGTAGCGCTCCTCGTGATGGCGCTCCACCTCAGCTACCAGACGGAACTTGGCCGCCAACTCAGGGAAGCCTTCCTCCTCGGCAGTCTTGGCGAAGCCGTCGTACATATCGGTCCACTCGTAATTTTCGCCAGCGGCAGCGGCGGCCAGATTCTCGGCGGTGTCACCGATGCCGTTAAGCTCCTTGAACCAGAGCTTGGCGTGTTCCTTCTCGTTGTCTGCGGTTTTCAGGAACAAGGCGGCAATCTGCTCGAAGCCCTCCTTCTTGGCCTTGGATGCGAAGTAGGTGTACTTGTTCCGGGCTTCGGACTCGCCGGAGAAGGCAGCCATCAGATTCTTCTCGGTCTGGGTGCCAGCGTATTTGTTAGCCATAGGTAATCCCTCCATTGTATTTAGATGATACCATTATTATACCATAATTCATGAAGAATGAAAAGGGGTAATGAATGATAAATTATCGTTTAGCGGTCTAGCACCGCAAAACAAAATTCTTTGTCATTGCGAGGAGCGAAGCGACGTGGCAATCCGTTCTCTACACACGCTACCGAATAAGCGGATTGCCACGCCAGCGTGTGCGCTGGCTCGCAATGACATACGTTG